>JBJMLY010000604.1:0-8444 GCA_045805025.1 Cytophagaceae bacterium
ATTTCCTTTGTTCTGCTTAGGGTATTGTAGATCCTGAATTCACTCTTCATGGTGCAAATTAACAAAAAATAGGTTCATGATTATTTATCCATGGAGTAAACTCCTTCCAGCGGAAAATGATCAGAATAGGTTACTTCTTTATGAGTAATAAATCGTTTGATTTCAAGTTCCGGCGAGGCGAACTGGTGATCGATACGCAAAGGAAGCCTGCTTTTGTAAGAAAAACCCAGACCTCTTCCGGCTTTTTCGAAGGCATTCCGAAGCGGCTTTTTAATAGCCTGATAGCTATAGCTGTAAGGGGTATCGTTCAGGTCACCGGCCAATATAACAGGATATGGGCATAGATTAATATGATCAAGAAGGGCCTTAATCTGGGCTGTTCGCTGAACAGATCCGGCTCTGACCTTCCGCATAAGATCTCTCCATTTGCCATCGGCAAGAGAAAAATCCTTTTCTTCGAGGGCCATGGATTGCAGATGCATGTTGTAGATTCTTACCGTATCCTTCTGATAAAGGATATCCGCATAAATAATCTGATTGTTCGACCTTTCTTTAAAACGGAGGATACCGGTATTGACGACAGGAAGTTTGCTGAATATGACCATTCCGAACATAGCGTTCGGCTGTGTAAGAAAAGGAACGCTGAATGAATACGGGTAAGCTTTGCCGATCCTTTCCATGCTGTTATAAACTTTGGAGCTTTTATGGTCATAAAATTCCTGCAGGCATAAAACATCAGCTCCTGAGGAAGACAACCAGTTGATCATCTTCCTGGAAGAATTCTGATTTTCATCCTGCAGGTGGGCGTAAACATTAAAGACCCTCACATTATAGCTGATCACTTTAAGGCCGCCGGAATCTCCATTTTTAAAACTGAATGCGAAAGCCCTGGTGATATAATTATATCCGGCCAGAACAACCAGGAGGGAAAGCAGGGATCTTTGCCAGTATTTAAAAAGCCAGAAAATGACAAAAATCAGATTCAGAATTATAAAGGCAGGTATCAGCATTGGAAGAAAGGCCGCAATCCAAAGTTCTGAAGGAGGAACATGCGGACTATAATACAACAGCACCGTAACAAGGGCTATGGCTATATTCAGCAGGAAAAAAAATCCGGGTCTCAAGGCAAGGACAGTTCGCTATTGTATATGCAATTTTATAAAGATAATAATGAATTGTTTTTGAATAGCGTTTGTTTTAAACATAGTTTTTGGTTAGATTTGCAACGCAAGTATTATTAATACGTGATGGAGAGGGGACGAAAGTCCCCTCTTTTTATTGCTAACTCCGTGTAGAAATGGATTTAAAGGCGAAAATTGAGGAATTAACGGGCCAGTTTCTGAATAACCCGGCCCTCTTTCTGGTGGAAGTTCTTATCGGAGGCAATTCGGGGATGAGAAAGATTACGGTGGTCCTGGACGGGGAACCATCAATCAGTATTGAAGAATGTGCGGCAGTGAGCAGAAAGCTGGGCCATGAACTGGAGGAAAGCAATATTATTGATTCGCCTTACCTTCTCGAAGTCGGTTCGCCGGGTCTGGACCAGCCTTTAAAACTGAAAAGGCAATACCAGAAAAATGTGGGAAGGAAATTATCCGTGCAGCTTGCCGACGATAGCATAAAAACCGGGAAACTGGAAGAGGTAACGCCTGATTTTATCAGAATTCAGGCCGAGTCCAAAGAGGTGAAGAGTAACGGGAAACCCGGAAAAAAGATTGTAACAGTACCGGTAGAAATACCATTCAGTGATATTAAGAAGTCAAATGTTGTAGTTTCATTTAATTAACAAACATGGAAAGTTCAATATTAATCGATTCGTTTGCAGAGTTTGCAAAGTTTAAAAACATCGATCGTCCAACAATGATCAGAATACTGGAAGATGTGTTCCGTACAATGATCAGAAAAAAATTCGTCAACGATGAGAATTTTGACGTCATTATCAATGTTGACAAGGGTGACCTTGAAATCTGGAGAATCAGAGAGATCGTAGATGATGAATTTGCAGAAGACAGCTTCGATTACGATGAGAATAAGCATATTTCATTAACAGAGGCAAGAAAGATTCAGGCCGACTTTGATATCGGAGAGGAAGTGGCGGAAGAAGTGAAGCTGATCGATTTCGGAAGAAGGCTGGTCATGACTGCCCGTCAGACCCTGATCCAGAAGATCAAGGATCTTGAAAAGGACATTCTGTTCCAGAAATACAAAGAACTGGTAGGAGAGATCATTTCAGGAGAAACATATCAGATCCTGAACAGGGAAATCCTTCTGATCGATGCCGAAGGCAATGAGCTGATTCTTCCAAGAGGAGAGCAGATCCCTAAAGACCGGTTCAGAAAAGGAGATTCTGTAAGAGCGATCGTTCACCGGGTGGAAATGCACAATGGAAATCCAAGAATTATTCTTTCCAGAACATCTCCTGCTTTCCTTGAAAGATTATTCGAAAGCGAAGTTCCTGAAGTATACGACGGATTGATTTCCATCAAGAAAGTGGTAAGAGAACCGGGCGAAAGAGCGAAAGTGGCTGTAGAATCTTACGACGACAGAGTAGATCCGGTAGGAGCCTGTGTAGGTATGAAAGGTTCGAGAATTCACAGCATCGTGCGTGAGCTTGAAAATGAAAATATTGACGTGATCAATTTCACCGACAACCTGGAGCTTTATATTTCAAGAGCGCTGAGCCCTGCTAAGCTTACCAGCATGAAGATCGACCACGAAGAAGGAAGAGTTTCGGTATATCTGAAACCTGACCAGGTATCTCTGGCTATCGGTAAAGGCGGACAGAACATTAAGCTGGCCAGCAAACTGGTGGGAATGGAAATTGACGTATTCAGAGAATTGAACGACGGAGAGGATGAAGACGTAGCGCTGATGGAATTCCGCGATGAAATTGAAGGATGGATCATTGATGAGCTTAAGCGCGTAGGACTTGACACTGCAAAAAGTGTGCTTGCCCTCAGCAAAGAAGATCTGCTCAGGAGAACTGAGTTGGAAGAAGCTACCATTGATGATGTGCTTGGAATATTAAAACAGGAGTTCGAATAAGCCGGTGTGTTATTATAAAAACAAACTGATTAAAAAACTTTAAAAAAAAGGAAACCAACGGGATGGCAGAAGAAAAAATGATGAGACTGAGCCAGGCGGCGAGAAACCTCAATGTGGGATTATCCACCATTGCAGAGCATCTTGTTGCCAAAGGCTTTAATATTGAGAGTAACCCGAACTCCAAGATTACGGTCGAGCAGTACAATATGCTGCTCAAAGAATTCGAATCATCAGCCAGTGATAAAAAAGAAGCCTCAGGCCTCAACATCGGTAAGAAACATACCGATAGCGTAGTCGTGAAATCCGATACTTCAAACTCGAAAAAAAGCAAGGAGGAGGAAGAGGAGATCTTTATAAAAAATCTTTCCAATCAATCCAATCTGAGAGAGAAAGAAGAGCTTGCCCAAAAAGAGCTTAAGAAAAAGACCGAGAAGGAAAAAGAGAAAGAAAAGGAAAAAGAAAAAGAAGCTGAACCAACTCCCGAAGAAGATCCAACCGCTTCCAAAGTAAAGCTGCAAGGCATCAAAGTGGTGGGCAAAATCGATCTTGGAGAGAAAAAAACGACGAAGGGCAAAGCCAAAGAAGAAAAAGAAACCAAAAAGACCACTGAAACTCCGGAAGTAAAAACCGATAAAACGGTTAAAGAAGAGGAAGTAAAAACGACTCCTAAAGAAAAGAAGGAAATAGTCGTTGAAAAAGAGCCGGAAAAAGAAAAAGAAAAGCCGGAAGAGGCTGAAATGGTCGGAGCCAAAGCCGATACGCTGAAAGGTCTGACTGTCGTTGGCAAAATTGATCTGCCGGAAAAATCTAAAAAGAAAGAAGACCCGCTTGCAGACAAGAATAAGAAAAAACGTAAGCGTGTAAGAATAGGCCTGCAGAAAGGCGACGGTAAGCCAGGTCTTCCAGGTACAAATCCTGGAACTCAGCAAAGGATTGTTAAACCTTTCATTCATAAAGGCAAACCAAATACCGGAGTAGCTAAAGGCGAAGTTACCGACAAAGAAATTCAGGACAAGATCAAAGCCACCCTGGCCAAGCTGAGCGGAGGTAAAGGACAAGTCAACAGAGCCAAGTATAGAAAAGAAAAAAGATCGGCCGCTGCAGAAGCGAACGAAGAAAAGCTGCTTCAGGAGCAGGAAGATTCCAAGATCCTGCGCGTAACCGAATATATCTCTGCCAATGACCTTGCTTCCCTGATGGGCGTTAGTGTGAATGATGTGATTTCGGCCTGCCTCGGACTGGGCATGTTCGTTTCTATCAACCAGCGACTGGACGCGGAAGCAATCACCGTTATTGCGGATGAATTTAACTATACGGTGGAATTCACGACCACCGAAACCGAACAGGACGAAGAGGAAGAGGAAGAAGACCCGGATACACTGGAAACCAGAGCACCGATCGTGACCATCATGGGACACGTCGACCACGGTAAAACATCCCTCCTTGACTATATCAGAAAATCAAAGGTTGTGCAGGGCGAAGCCGGAGGTATCACTCAGCACATCGGGGCCTATAATGTTGTAACCGATTCCGGCAAGAAAATTACCTTCCTGGATACTCCGGGTCACGAAGCATTTACCGCGATGCGTGCCAGAGGAGCCAAGGTAACTGACATTGTAATTATTGTGGTAGCTGCCGACGATACGGTGATGCCTCAAACCAAAGAAGCAATCAATCACGCACAGGTGGCCGGTGTACCGATCATCATCGCGATCAATAAAATTGACAAGCCTGCTGCCAATCCGGATAAGATCAAGGAAGCGCTTTCCAAAGAGAACATCCTGGTCGAAGACTGGGGTGGTAAATATCAGTGCGAGCTGATCTCCGCGAAATCAGGAAAAGGTATTCCCGAACTTCTGGAAAAAGTATTGCTGGAAGCCGAAGTACTGGAACTGAAAGCGAATCCGAATAAAAAAGCGATCGGTACCGTAGTAGAAGCCTCTCTGGATAAAGGAAGAGGATATCTTTCAACTGTACTGGTGCAGACCGGAACACTGAACATCGGTGATGTGATCGTGGCAGGTGCTCATTACGGGCGCGTGAAAGCCATGACCGATCATAGAGGCACAAGGTTGAAAATAGCCGGTCCTTCAACACCTATTCAGGTGCTTGGACTGAACGGTGCGCCACAGGCAGGTGACAAATTCCAGGTTATGGAATCGGAAAGAGAAGCACGTGAAATCGCCAATAAGAGAGAGCAACTTCTCCGTGAGCAAAGTTTAAGAACCAAGAAACATATTACACTGGACGAGATCGGACGCAGACTTGCGATCGGAAACTTCAAGGAGCTGAACGTAATCGTGAAGGGCGACGTGGATGGATCGATCGAGGCGCTTTCAGATTCATTGCTGAAACTGTCTACTCAGGAAATCCAGGTTAGAATTATTCATAAAGCAGTCGGTGCAATTTCCGAATCGGATGTTCTTCTGGCTTCGGCATCGGATGCTGTTATCGTAGGCTTCCAGGTACGACCTTCTTCAAGCGCCAGAAAGCTTGCTGAAGCGGAAGAGATAGAAATAAGATTGTATTCGATCATTTACGACGCCATCAACGATGTGAAGGACGCGATGGAAGGTATGCTTGCTCCGAAGGTAGAGGAAGTGGTAACAGCCAACGTAGAAGTGCGTCAGGTATTCAAGATCTCCAAGGTGGGAACTGTAGCAGGATGTTACGTAACCGATGGAGTCATAAAACGGAACAATCAGGTAAGACTTGTAAGAGATGGTATCGTGGTGTTCACCGGCAAGATCAGCGCTCTGAAGAGAATGAAAGACGATGCTTCGGAAGTGAAGACCGGCTATGAGTGCGGTATCAGTCTGGCGGGCTTCAACGATATCGTGGAAAGAGATATTATCGAGGCGTTTGAGGAGAAAGAGACTAAACGTACTTTGTGATTACACAGATTTAGAGATTACACAGATTAAAGGCCATTGGAGACAGTGGCCTTTTTTTATTTTACTGTCCTAACCATGATTTTTATGATTTAGGGATGACTATGATTAACCATTCTGAGAGGATTCTGGCGCTGCCTGGAGATAAGCAGGATATTTTCACAATATTTTTTATCTTAGATACTACCGGATCTCTTTTATATGAAAATCACTCTTCTTCTTTTTACTTTTCTGCTTTCAGGTTTTGCTTCTTTCGGACAGAACAAAACTCTTTATCAGTTGAGAATGGACACCACCGCGATCAGAACTTTTTCACTGAAAGCCAGAGGGAACCTTACTATTACTGAAGATCTTATCAATAAAAATGACAGGGTACGTCTCACAGTAAACCGGGGTGGAAGAGCGATCGCGAACCTGAACTATCCAAGCATTAGCATTTTTAATAAATCCAGGGTAGGAACCAAGCTCAGAACATTAACGCAGGTGAAAGACACGGTGATCATTGAAGTAACCAGATCAGCAGACAAAACCGAGCTTATCATGAATGTTCCCGTCGTAGATTAACGAAATGAAAACAGGTTTTTTTCTTATTCTTACTCCTGAGCAGTCAGCTATGTATTGCTAACATGCATTTCCTATAGTTTGACTAGCCTTTTCTTTGCCGTGTAGCCAAAATCTATAAAGCAGAAATCAAGCCTGAGCGAAGATGCCTCTCACCGCACTATGAATAGCGATTACTAATCTTTTGAATAAAAAATCTGCCTGATTTCTTAAATTAGCATACTATCTATTATGAAAGTTTACTACAAAACCTCAATCGTCAATTCTTATTTGTCAGGAATGCTGATCGCTTTATTTATCATACCGGGCATACTCCTTGCCATCGATGGGAGTATTTTGGGATATGCGCTGATCCTGCTCTGGATATTTCTGAACAGCATGGCCAAAGGAGCGAAAATTGATTTTGAGAATAAGCGCATCAGCTTTTTCTTCTCTGTTTTCTGGATCAAATTCGATAATTGGATACCCGCCAGCGAATTTAAACGATTCAAAATACTGAATGTAAATGAATCCCGGCAGGTCTATTCAAGAGTAAACAGCGTGACTATCCGCCATCAGACCACCGCCATCGAACTGGAAATACCGGAAACGACTAATTTCAAAAGAGTGGCAGAAGACGATCTGGAAGAGATCCGTAAACTGGTTGAGCGATTCAAGACTGAATTTAACTACGAAAGAATTATTCCCAAGAAACGATAACCAGTTTTATACATGACCGCAGCAGAAAAATTATTTCACAAAATTGCCTCTGAAATTCCAGGCACAACAGAAGGGAAAATGTTCGGAGCCCTATGCATCAAAGCGGCGAATGGAAAAGCCGGGGTGATGTTCTGGAAAGAATTTATAATCTTCAAACTGGAAGGTGATATACTAAAGGAAGCATTAAGCCTTGATGGCGCAAAACTCTTTGACCCTATGGGAGGCAGGCCCATGAATGGATGGGTACAATTATCGTATGATTATAAAGGCAAATGGAAGAAATATGCGGAGATCTCCATGGCACTGGTGAAGAAGCTAAAAAAGTAAGAGGCCAATTTTGACAATTTTTTACGTTCAATCTTTATTGTTTAAGCAAAAAAATTGTCAAACTAAGAGATACAGAATTATAAAAAACAAAAAAGCCAAGGCATAAGCCCTGGCTTTTAAATCAAATTTTGACAAGTTTCTTCTAACAATTAATCAATTCTCACACTTAATTTTTATTGTTCAGGCAACAACGTTGTCAAAATCACTAAAGCTATTTTCTGTCATCCAGCATTCCCCCTTTAGCTACTGACATCATTTCACGCATCGTGCGCTGCATCATATCGGTTGAGCCATCCAGGAAGATGGTGTTTCCTTTGCCTTGCTCGGCAAAATGCTTAAGAGATTCAGTCCACATAGAGAAAAGTATCATCGAAGAATCAAGCTTGGCCTCCGTCATTTCCTTAGCGGCTATTGACATACCTTTTGCGACTTCCTCGCGGAATAAAGCCACTCCTTGTCCTCGCAATTGTGCAGCCAGACGTTCGGCTTCCGCAGCAATTTTAATGGCATTTCCTTCGGCTTCTGCAGCCTTGGTTTTAGTGATCAATAATGCCTGTCCTTCGTTCTCAGCCGCAGCCTTTAAATTATTCGAAGCCACTACCTGAGCCATCGATCTCATGATCTCCTGATCAAACGTAATATCGTTCATCTGAAGATCCTGTAAGTGATATCCCCAGGTCTCCAGGGTAAGGTCGAGTTGCTTCTTCACATCTTCCACCATTTCTCTTCTCAAAGAAAGAACTTCCGATTGCTTCTTGGTAGCTACAAATCCTCTGATAGATCCTTCGATGGTTCTGGTCAAAGCCTGCATCAGACTTTTTTCATCCATGAATTTAAAAGCCACATTTTTAATGCTTTGCTCTTCCTGGTCGAGCACCGAGTATAGCAGCATGGCCTTAAAATACACATTGGCCTGGTCAA
>JBJMLY010000605.1:0-4970 GCA_045805025.1 Cytophagaceae bacterium
ATACTCATGATTATCGTACGCGAGTGGTATTCCTTTTACCTTCGATATAAGGTAATTAGGAAGCAGTGTATCCAGATCGTTCGCGACCAGTATATCGGCTCTGGAAAACAACAGGAAGAAAAATAATCTAATATTGAAGGAAAAATAAAACATAAACCCTTTTGTAAAGGGAAGATCGAATCTGTGTACCTTATAAGCCCTCTCTTTTAAATTCAGACTATTCTTTTTCCGCCGTCCAACCAAAAAAACTTCATAGCCAGCATTGTGTAAACTAGTACAAACTTTATGTACCCTTTGATCTGCTACCAGATCAGAAGTAACTGAGACAATTATTTTTTTAGCCATTTTAGGAAAAAGGGCAAACTATTTTTTTTGATACGCAAATATTTTCTCTCTTCAGACCCGAAACTTTTGTAAAAATTTCCAACACCCGGATCATTGGAACCAACAAAGTCAAATATTATATTTTTACCTGAATATTCTTCAATTATACTATTACACAAAAAATACATAGCTTTTTTCTCCCTGGCCTCTTCAGTACGTCCTGAAAAAAGAAATATAATTCTGTCCTGAAACAAAAGAAAGAATGCTCCCACTAATATTTTGTCAGACTCATCTTTAACGTGCCATACAACAGCCTTATTAACTGCCATTAAAGATTTCATTACTTTCTGGAGTAAATCATAATCCTTTTGCCGGATATTGCTATAAATGTGTCCTTTGTTCTTCCTGAACATATCTATCGTAGTAACGGTGTCATTGCTTTTTTCTATAGATAGGTTATTGGTAAGCGATTTTTTCACCTGCCATCTTGTATCCAGCTTGTATTTCATCCGTATCTCCGGATACGTCTTACCTAAATTAACCTCATAATTAATCATTTCTTTCTGAGAAAAACCTTCCAGAGAATAAACATTATCGTAATTAAGATTAATCTCTATGTATTTAAATTTTTCTGAAATAATTTTCAAAAAAGATTGAACAAGGGATTGTGATATGTCATTGATAGAAAAAACACCTAATTGCTGAGCGCATACTGGCTGGTACACATAATTAAGAAATAACTTCTTCCCTTTAGTAACGGGCATGACCGAGATATAATCATCTTCTACCAGGCCGTCCCAGCCCGGACATACGAGATCAAGATACCAGGAATAGGCATAATAGTTTCTGTTGATGGCCTTATCGATAAGGGCATCCCATTTCACCCGGTCAAGATTTTTATGATGTATGTAATAGATCATCAGAAAGTCAGACGAAAATCTTCTTTTTTAAATACCAGGTCTTCCCAGCGCAAGCCCGTAAGCGCCCTGAACCTGTAAAACCCATACATGAATATACCTGTATAGGTAATCGTGGACGCGAAGGCAACACCGGCCAGCTGATATTTTATCAGCAGTATATAAAGCAGCACAGCATTGAAGATCAACCCTATAAGCACTGATATATTATTAATCCGGAATCTGCCTGTACCTGAGAAATAAGCCGACATAATTCTCTGAACCGATATGACAAATGCCCCTGTGAGCATAATGGAAACAATTGACTTCATACCTTTAAAATCCTTTCCGAATACAAACGTATATAAATCATCGGGAATGACAAGCAATAAAAGTACCGGGATCAGGGTAAGCAAAATATTGAGGCGGAATAGCTGAAGCACAATGCTTCTTGCCATAAGAGGATCTTTTTCGGCGGAGATCTTTGAAAAACCAACCATAGCAAGGCTCTGGCTGATCAGCCAGACTGACTCCGACAGGATCACGCAGGTAGAGAACAATCCCAGATTGTTCTCCGATAAAAACAGCGCGATGAAGTAATAGCTCAAACGATAATTCAGAAATTGCACCAGGTTGCTGAATTGAGCGGCAAACCCAGTCTTCAGGTAATAAAGCAAGCTTCTCCTTTCACTATTCTTATGGCTGGCGATCATCGTCCATACATAAATAAGCCTTATCAGCCAGAGGCTTCCGTAGGAAATCAATAATGAAATAATATATTCATAAACTGTGCTTTGCTCATTCCACCAGAAATAATAACTGACTACCATACCCGTGATCAACACCTGCAACACATTCATCGAATTAAAAATATTGATTTTCTGAAAACCCAGCAGCAGACTCGTATTGACAGAAAAAAAAGAACTCAGCAGAGACACTATAAAAAGAAGGAAATAAAGATTCGAAGGAACAAAACCCAGAAATAAAATAAGCAGACTAAGGAGTATGGTACTCAGCAGAGCCCAGAGATAGGACACGATAAATAAACTGCCGGCATTGACCTTACTTGTTAAGTATACCAGGGCTGGTCCTCCGATGATTCCTGCAAACAGCATAATGATCGTCTGATTGGTCACAAATAATGATATCTCTCCCCTGACTGCTGTCCCTCCATACCTGGCCGTGATGATTACCAGCATCATCGAAATGAATGAAGCGAGCACTTTGGCCAGAAAGGTTTGGGCTATCTTTAAAATCATTTTTCCGTCAGGTTCCTAACCGAAGTATATACGTCATAAAATTGCTTTGCCACAACTTTTTCTGAGAAGCGATCTGTAACAAATTTCCGGATCGCCTCTGCTTTATAAGTTTGAAAATGATCCATCATAAAATTCATCTTATCCAGCAGATCCTCTTCACTGCCTGGTTGTATAAGCATCCCATTGCTTTCATTTACCAGTTCTTTCATCCCTCCTGTCCCCGCCGCCAGAACAGGCTTTCCGCAAGACATGGCTTCCAGCAGCACGGTACCCTGAGTCTCGAAATGACTAAAAAGTACCAGGAAATCAGATTCGCAAAGATATGTAGGAATAAATACCGGCTGAACATATCCTTTCATAAAAACAATCTTATCCAGCAGTTCATTTTTCCGGCAGTATTCCTTATATACCGGCTTGTCTTTGCCATCCCCGATCAGCACAAATTCAAAGCCCGTCCTCTGCTCAGACAATCTTTTTACCACTCTTAAAACTGCGCTGATGTTTTTTACCTCTTCGATCAGGTCCGCAATATATAGGATGCGGATCTTTTTTTTCTCCTGAACAGCTTGACAGAAAAATTTATTTGTATCTACTACATTGGGAATTATCATCGTTCTGTTCTGCAATCCCCGGGACTGCATGGCCTGCTTAAGAGCTTCAGATACTGTCGTGAGCAAAGAGGACTTTCTGACAATAAATCCGGATAGTTTTTTACGGAGAGTGCCCCGGTAGGCATTACATTCTTTCAGGTATCCCGACCAGTGCTCGGAAATTATATAAGGGATGTTTGAAAAAAGACTTTTACTGTAAGCAAAGATTCCGGTACGGAGAAGCACATGCACATGTATGAGGGCAGGCCTGCCTATTTGCTTTACAATTCGGCTGTATCCCTTATGCAGGCAAAGAAAATAGAGAAAAAGCTTAAGAGGCTTATCCAAAAACCCCAGGCCCGTAAAAGTTTTTCTATAGTAGTAACGAAGCGTCCAGACCCCGTCCTCTGTTTCTTCCTGTTCTTCTATCCATTTCCCCTTCAACTTTTCGTCATAAACAGCATATAAGACCGCGACGTCTGTTAGCGAAGAAACGGCCTTTGCATGCCTTTGAATGAATATTCCGCTTAAGGGCATATTCCGGCAGGGATACCATTTTGGCAGGAACAGGATATAAGACTTCTTATTCATTCGGACTTAACGCAAATATAAGATTTATTATTACTGAAGGGCAGAAAAGCAATGGATTAACGAGGAAGGATGATAAATAAAATTTTGCCGGAATTATTCCTGCAAGCCAGTTAACAGCCTTTCTTTACCATGATTTTTAGCATTAATTTGCCTATATTTGTTTAGACCCCCTTCTGCCCTGGCAGAGGGTATATACGATGGACCTTTCCCAGAAAAATAAAGAAGAACTGATCAAGGAAGTTGAAGCGCTGAACCTTCGTCTGAGCGACCTGGAAAAGGATCTGCATGAAAAAGAACGGATTCTGAGTTCACAGAGGAGTGAAATCATTGAGGAATTCAGGGATATATTTGAAAATGCCAACGACTTAATACAGGTTTTCACCTTGCAGGGTGACCTGCTCTTCGTAAATCCGGCCTGGAAAGAATCGCTGGGCTATAAGGACGAAGAGATCCTGGGCCTCAATCTTCGCGACATTGTTCATCCCCATTACCAGCAGCAGACATTTGAACACCTGAACAAAATCCTTTCAGGAGAGCAGGACGATAAGTTTGAGATCGTCTTCACCACCAAAAAAGGCAGAAACATCACTGTCATCGGCAGCGTGAACGTGCGTTACCGGGAAGGACAGCCGGTGGCCTTCCGTGGAATTTTCCATGATAACACCAAGAGGATCCGCGCGGAAAGGGCGCAGAATCTTTATTACAAGATCGCCAACCTGACGATCAACAGCAATAACCTGGGCACTCTTCTTTACAACATTCACCAGGAGCTGAAGACCATGCTTTCGGTGAATAATTTCCACGTGGCCCTGTACGACAAAGACCAGAACTGGCTCAACTTTCCTTATTACGTAGACGAGAATACCACCGGCACGACCGCCATTCAGCAGAGCCGCGTTGTCAGCAAGGGACTTACCGAATACTCCCTTTTCAGCGAAAAACCCACTTTTCTGTATGAAGAAGATATACTAAAGCTGGTGGATGAAGGCTCTGTCGAACTGCTCGGCCCAGTACCTAAAATATGGCTCGGCGTACCGCTGAGGCTGGAGAACCGAATCATCGGCGTTATCGCTCTTAAAAGTCATAGCGACCGGAATAAATACAAGAAAAGGCATCTTGAGCTGCTGGACTTTATTTCCGGACAAATCGCCATCGCGATCGAAAGAAAGAGAAATGAAGAAAAGATCATTGAGCAGACGGCAAGGCTGAACGCGATCTTCCAGAGTTCTTCCCATCTTATCTGGTCGGTAAACCGTCGCCGCGGACTCACCTCTTTCAACCAGAACTATGCGGAAGCCATTCATAAAAAA
>JBJMLY010000606.1:0-8867 GCA_045805025.1 Cytophagaceae bacterium
AATTATTCTTTACAGCAATAAAAGTTTTGCAAAATTTCTGGGACTTTCTTTAAGTAAAGTGATCGGCTATGACTTTTTTGAATTTGTGGCTGAAGATTTTCGGGAACAGCTTAAAAGCTTATTTTCAAAAGGCTGGGAAGGAAGTAGCAAGGGGGAGATTATGCTTATGCAAAAAGGGGGTGTTTGGATGCCTTATTCATTTTCTTTCAATGCCATGGAATTGGAAGATGCTCCGGCATTAGGAATGATCATTACCGATTTGTCTGCTCAGAATGAGATAGAAGCCATTAAAAATCATGTGCAGAGTCAAAATGAAGTAATTGAAAGCAAAAATAAAGAGATTTATAAGGAACGCCTGGCAAAGCAAGAGGCAGAAAGGCTGGCCATGATTCTGGAGGGCCTGCCTCAGATTGCATGGACAGCGAATCCGGAAGGCCTGGTAACTTATTTCAATCAGCGCTGGGCAATATATACAGGTATTAATTCGGGTGAAGTAAAGGACTTGTGGACAAAAGATGTTGTTCATCCGGATGTTATCGGGAAAAATATAACGGATTGGCAGAGTTCCATGGAGTCAGGTACCATCTTTGAAGCAGAGACACTTTTTAAAAGGGCATCTGATGGAATGTACAGGTGGCATCTTTGCCGGGCCAGGCCTTTAAAAGATGAAAATGGGAATATAATTATGTGGCTGGGTACATGTACGGATATGCACGATCTAAAAGAGAGCCAGGAAAGCCTGGCTCATACCAAAGAACAGCTTCATTTAATGAATTTGGATTTGAGTCAGAAAAATGAACAGCTTTTAAAAACCAACAACGATTTAGACAACTTTGTATATACTGCTTCTCATGATCTTAAAGCTCCCGTATCAAATATTGAAGGCTTAATAGCCACGATGGCCGATGTTCTGAAAAAGGAGGATTATAATGAAGATGTTGACCAGATCATTAAGTTTATAAATCACTCTATATTAAAATTCAAATCAACTATTCTTGCTCTGACAGAGGTTACCAAGACTCAAAAAGGCTATGAGGACGATATAGAAAGACAAAAATTTGCGGATATCATTGATGATATCAAAGTGAGCATTAATGATATCATCGTTAAGTCTAATGCCCGGATTCATGTAGATATTATAGACTGTCCGGAAATAAATTTTTCAAAGAAAAACCTTCATAGCATCCTGTACAATTTGATCGGCAATTCAATTAAGTACCGCTCCCCTCAGAGGCCCCCTGAAATAAATATCTCTACAAAAATTCATGATGGCTTTATTGTACTTACCGTAAAGGATAACGGTCTTGGTATGGATTTAAGTAAAGGGGCCAATATTTTTTCCATGTTTAAAAGGCTGCATGACCATGTCGAAGGATCGGGTGTAGGACTTTATATCGTTAAAAGAATTATTGATAATGCCGGCGGTAAAATTGAAGTTATCAGCGAAGTAGGAAGGGGTACTACCTTCAGGGTCTACTTCAAAGTTTAAAACTTTTTCAGTAGTTCTTGCCTTGCCCTCTTTAATTGTTTACTGTTCCTGTTGCTGTTACTCCCTTTAAATCATTTGTCCCCAGAGCTTTTTCCCTGTTATTTTTATTCTTCTTTTAAATGCGTAATTTTCCACTATTAAACCTAAACTCTCACATGGAATCTAAGAAATCATCATTAATGATACCCCTGATTATTTCAGGGATATTGAATGTAGGACTGATCATCGCGCTGGTCCTCATGAATAACAAGGCTACTGAACAAACCGTACAGATCGAGCAGCTTGCCGGTACGGTAGAAACCACCCGTACGGAAGTGGAGCAAAAGACCAAAGAGCTCCAGGATGTTAAAACCGATCTGGAAAGAATTAAAGCCGAAAGAGAAAAACTGGGACTGCAGAACGATTCTCTGGATCAGAAAATTTCGAAGCTGAACTCCTACATCGCTCAGATCAAGAAAGCGGGTAAAGTGGACGCCCAAAAAAGAAAAGAGCTGGAAAACCTAATTGCCAGCATGAAGGAAGAGATCGTGAAAAAAGATCAGGAGATCGCTCAGCTGAAATATCAGAACGATTCACTATCTACCAACCTGGCCAGTGTTACTACTGAAAAGCAGAAGCTTGGGGATTCATTATCCACCACTAGTAAAGAACTGGCCTATGCTTCTATCCTCAAAGCGGAAGGAGTGAAAGTCACGGCACTGAAGGAAAATGGTAAGGAAATGGACGAGGAGGAATACAAAGGCTCTAAGATCGACAGACTGAAGATCTCTTTCACCATTGCCGACAACAAAGCTGCCAAGAAGAATAAGAAAACCTTCTATGTAGCCCTGGTAACTCCTAACAATGGAATCTTCTCGGATATTAACAATGGGGGCGGTATGACGACGATGGCCGATGGAACTGAGATCAAATACACGCTGAACCAGTCTTTGCTTTTTGACAACAGCAATCAGAAAGTTACATTCACCATGCTGAAAGGATTCAACTATGCACCCGGTACCTATGGTATACACGTATATTCCGAAGGATACAAGATTGGTGAAGGCAAAGTGACCGTTAAATAATTCGGGTTTTAAATTTTACAACAAAGGCTTCTTTTAAAGAAGCCTTTGTTGTTTAAGAACTGTTCCAGACGAAAAATAATTTAAAATAAAACCTAAATTCAACATCGTAGCTCCATTGATATTCCGAGAAGTAATTTCAGGAATAATTTTTACTAAAGGTGTGAGATCGCTAATGTTATTGGAGAAAGCTCAACAACGGTAAAAAAGAAAGCCTGAATTATTCAGGCTTTCTTTTTTTACTCAATACTCATGATACACTACTCAAGACTATCTTAATCCATATACACGCTCGGATGCGTCTCTTTGAAGGCTTTCTTTTCTTCGGAAGAAATATTAGTTCCGTAGCAATAGATATTGTTGATCTTCGACAGGTTCATCAGCGGTACAATCGTGCTGACAAACGTATTGCTGATATTCACATACTCCAGCACCATGCAATTCTCCAGAGGGGATAGGTCTTTTATAAAGGTGTTGACCATGTCCAGTGATTTAAGATTGTCCAGTTTCCTGATCGGTTCCAGATTCTCTATCGGAGTTTCCCCAAGCTGCAGATAATCCAGCATGTATAAATTTTCAATAGGGCTCAGGTCTTTTACATCCGTGCCGGTCAGGTACAGGTATTTCAGATTGATGTTGTTGGAAATCGGTGAAAGGTCGGAAATCTCTGTCTGGTTAAGATCCAGCGTTTCGATGTCTATGAGCTCTCTCAATGGCTCAATGCTCGTTATGCTGTTGTTGCCCGCATACAGATTTTTAAGGTTATGAAGGCCGGCGCATCCATCGAGGGTTTTAATATCGGTGTTTCCGATATTCAGCGATTCCAGTTTACGCATTTTTGCCAGTGGGCTTATATCGGTAACCCTGGTATAGCTGATATCCAGGTAGCTTAAATGCAGCATATTGCTTAATGGTGAGATATCACTGATTTTGGAAGTATTCAGGTACAAATAATTCAGTCGTATAAGTCCGGCTAAAGGTTCAATTGAGCTGATCTTTAAATTGCCTGCTGTAAGGTTGGTAAGTCTGTTCAGGTTTCTCAACGGTTCCAGGGACTTGATCTTGGTGGAGCTGATATCGAGGATCTCCAGCATCTTCAGATTTTCGATCGGTGTAATGTCCTTGATCTTGTTATAGCCCATATAAAGAGAGCGAAGGTTGGTGAGGTTTTTCAGGGCAGAGATATCCGTCACCTTGCTGGAACCCATGTACAGATAGTCCAGGTTTTTCATATTCGCCAGGGGGCTGATATCGGCTACCAGAGTACTGCTTATTTCAAGGGTTTTCAGATTGGTAAGGTGGGAGATAGGCTCTATGCTGGAAATACGGGTTGAGGAAGCTGTAAGATACATAAGCTTGTTCAGCATAAACAGAGGGCTCAGATCGGTGATATCGGCTACCTGTTCCTGATCCACATAAAGATACAGACTTTCAAGATTGATGATCCTTTGCATCTGCTCCTCGTTAGGATCTCCATCGTAAAGTTGAATGGCGTTTTTAAACGCTTTTTTCCAACCTTCATTCAGACTGTTCCACCATACATTCGGGTCTTCACGCGGAATGAATTTTTCATTGGTGTTCTCCGTGGCTCTCGCAATAATTTCTTCGCTGGGTGGTAAGCCTCCATTGTCTTCGTTCATAAGTATATCTTTTAGATTTATAAGTTGTTAGGAGATTTAAAGTATGGAATTTTTCAGTAAGTGCATAGCGGTTTTTTGAAATTATTTTAAAGAGGGAGATGTTAAGAAACACATGATTTAAGATCTGCCCGTTTTTGAGTATATTTAATGATATGGATATCCTGGAGAAAGACGTACTGAAAGTGTTTGAATCCTTTCATCCAGCCGTTTCGGGCTGGTTTAAAGGTACTTTTGGGGAGGCCACCCAGGTACAGGCTCAGGCCTGGCCGGAAATCCGTAAAAAGAAAAATACGCTGATTGCGGCTCCGACCGGTTCGGGTAAAACACTGGCCGCTTTCCTGGCTTCCATCGATGATCTCATTTGTCAGGGAATCCGGGGAAATCTTCCGCAGAAAACCCAGGTCGTGTATATCTCTCCATTAAAAGCGCTGAGCAACGACATAGAAAAAAATCTTCAGATCCCTCTGAAGGGCATCCGGGAAGAATTGCAGGCGATGAATCTTCCGGATGTAGAGCTGAAAGTGTCTGTACGCACTGGAGATACTTCTCCCGCCGAACGTACGGGTATGATTAAAAATCCTCCTCATATACTGGTTACCACGCCAGAATCTTTATACCTGATGCTTACCAGTAAAAGCGGTCGCGAAATGCTCTCGGATGTCACTACCTTAATTGTGGATGAAATCCATGCCCTGGTAGGAAGCAAAAGAGGCTCGCATATGGCTTTGTCCATTGAAAGGCTTGAGCATGCGGCTGGCAGAAAGCTCGTGAGGGTCGGCCTTTCAGCAACTCAGAAACCCATTGAAAAGGTAGCCGCCTTTCTGGCAGGTTCGGGGAACGAATGCACCATTGTAGATACCGGTCACCGAAGGAAACTGGAACTGGCCATTGAAGTACCTCAGTCACCTCTTACTGCGGTAATGGCGCACGAGGTATGGGGAGAGATCTACGAAAGACTGGTTGACCTGATCAATGAACATAAGACTACCCTGATATTCGTCAATACGCGTAGGCTTGCCGAGAGGATTGCTTTTCACCTCACGGAAAAAATGGGCGGTGAAGTGATTATGGCTCACCACGGCAGCATGTCGAGGGAGAACAGGCTGGATGCCGAGCAGCGCCTGAAGAGCGGTACGCTGAAGGCCCTGGTTGCTACAGCCTCGCTGGAGCTTGGTATCGATATAGGAGATGTAGATCTGGTATGTCAGATCGGTTCTCCCAAATCCATCGCCGCATTTCTTCAGCGGGTGGGACGCTCCGGTCACAGCATCAAGGGAACGCCGAAAGGCTTTATCTTTCCCCTTACCCGCGATGAGTTGGTCGAATGTACCGCCATCCTGGATGCGGTGCGCCGGGGCGAGCTGGATAAAATCATTATTCCCGAAAAACCGGTGGATGTATTGGCCCAGCAGATCGTGGCCGAAGTAGCTTCCGAAGAATGGGAAGAGGGGGCCTTGTACGAGCTGGTGAAAAAAGCCTATCCCTACCGCGATCTGCAGCGGGAAGAATACGACATTATTATAGGCATGCTTGCCGATGGATTTACGACCAGGAAAGGAAGGAAATCGGCTTACCTGCATCAGGATATCGTTCATGGAATGCTCAGACCAAGAAAAGGAGCCAGGCTCACTGCCATCGTTTCCGGTGGCGCTATTCCTGATAACTTCGATTACGATGTGGTTCGTGAACCGGAAAATATTTTTGTAGGGACCCTCAACGAAGATTTCGCGATCGAAAGTCTGCCGGGAGATATTTTCCAGTTGGGAAATACGTCATACCGGATTTTGCGGATTGAAAACGGGAAAGTCAGAGTGCAGGATGCCGCCGGAGAACCACCAAGTCTTCCTTTCTGGCTGGGCGAAGCGCCTGGACGAACAGCTGAATTTTCTGCCGCTGTTTCGCGACTGCGCCAGGAAATATCCGATAAGCTGGGCGATGTTTCTGATATCGCAAGAGCTGATCCGGAGTCGGACAAGCTTTCGGATGAAACCTGGAAGCTGAATGCCATGAACTGGCTGATCCAGGAAGTAGGCGTGGCAGAGGCCGCTGCCGATCAGCTGGTGACGTACCTGGGTATTGCCAAAGCCGCCTTGGGTATTCTTCCGACACAGGAAAAAGTGGTGCTGGAAAGGTTCTTCGACGAAGCGGGCGATATGCATATGGTGGTCCATTCGCCTTTCGGCAGCCGTCTGAACAGAGCCTGGGGCCTTGCCCTTAGAAAAAGATTCTGCAAAAAATTCAACTTTGAGCTGCAGGCGGCTGCTACAGAAGATGCCATCGTACTTTCTCTCGGATCCACGCATAGCTTTCCTCTGGAAGAGGTCTTCGGATACCTGAAATCAAAATCGGTCAGAAATGTACTGATCCAGGCATTGCTTGATTCTCCCATGTTCGGCATTCGATGGCGTTGGAATGCGTCGACCGCACTGGCCGTGCTGCGCAGAAGGGCAGGAGAGCGGGTTCCTCCGCAGATTCAGCGAATGAATGCTGAAGATCTGGTAGCGCTTGTTTTTCCCGATTCGCTGGCCTGCTTTGAAAATATTCCGGGTGAAAGGGAAGTGCCCGATCATCCATTGGTCAATCAGACCATTCACGATTGTCTGACCGAGGCGATGGACATCGATGAACTGGAAGCCTTGCTGGTCAGAATTGAGCGTAACGAAATTGAAATGATCGCCAAAGACCTGCGCGAACCTTCGCCTCTTTCACAGGAGATTCTGAACGCCAGACCTTATGCCTTCCTGGACGATGCGCCGCTGGAGGAAAGAAGAACACGCGCTGTCATGAACCGCCGCTGGCTAGACCCTTCCGAAGCTTCTGACCTTGGCAAGCTTGATATAGCCGCGATCGAAGCGGTCAGGGCAGAAGCCTGGCCTCAGGCAGGAACGGCGGATGAGCTGCAGGATGCTCTTGCCTTACTGGGCTTCCTCAGTGAAGAGGAAGGACTTCAGGGCAACGAAAGAACTTTGTACATGGAATCTCCTTTGCCTCTGTTGCTGTCCTCACAAACGGAGCCATCGGGATGGAGTCCTTACTTTAAGGAACTGGTCCAGAACCAGAGAGCTTCGGTCCTCACAATTGGTAATAAAAAATTCTGGATCGCTCCGGAAAGGTATATGCAGCTATTGCAGATTTATCCGGAGGCAATTGTCGCACCTCAGCTGAAACTTCCCGAAAGATATCAGAAGCAGGTCTGGAATAGAGAATCGGCTCTGGTAGAAATTATCCGAGGCAGGCTGGAATCTTCAGGCCCTATATTGGCAAAAGAGCTGGCGGCCATGATGGATCTCCCGCTCGGTGATATCGACTTTGCCCTGCTAAGCCTCGAGCAGGAAGGATTTATTTTCAGAGGAAAGTTTACGCCCGGCATAGAAGAAACGGAGTGGTGCGAACGCAGGCTACTGGCGCGTATACACCGCTATACGCTGGAAAGGCTTCGACGGGAAATAGAACCGGTATCTTCGGCGGATTTTATGCGTTTTCAGTTTTCCTGGCAGCACCTGGATCAGAAGAAAGAAGGAATCCTGGCCCTGGAAGAAGTGCTGAAGCAGCTGGAAGGCTATGAAGCCGCTGCCGCTTCCTGGGAAGGGGATATTCTGCCCGCTCGTATTGCGGACTATGACCATACCTGGCTCGATATGCTTTGTCTGTCGGGCAAAATCGTATGGGGAAGGTACCGGATTAAAAATACCTCGGGCAAAAAATCGGTCAATCCGGTGAAGACGACACCTGTGATGCTTGTAAACCGCAGCAATGCTCCGGTATGGAGCCTGCTCAGAGAGTCCATTTCTTTGAATGAAGAAAATTTTACTCACCCTGCCTTACTGGTCAGCCAATACCTGACAGAGAAAGGCGCTTGTTTCTTCGACCAGATCGCGGATGGTACCAAACTTTTCAAAGTGCAGGTAGAGGATGCTATTGCCGAACTGGTAGCGGCCGGCTTGATTACATCCGACAGCTACACCGGCCTTCGGGCTCTGCTGGTTCCCTCCAAATACAGGCTGAACGGAAACAGAAAACAGATCGCGTTTACGATGGAGCAGGCAGGGCGCTGGGCTCTGCCCGAAGGATTAAAAGATTCTGCAAAAACGGACGACAGTATTGTTTCAGATAAAGAAAAAGAATACCTCGACCTGGCCGCACGCAGCCTGCTGCGGCGATATGGAGTCGTATTCAGGAAAATTGCCGATCATGAACATATTTCCCCGGCCTGGAGAGATTTAGTGAGGTATTACAGAACGATGGAAGCCCGGGGCGAGATCAGGGGCGGTCGATTTGTAGACGGAGTCTGGGGCGAACAGTTTGCTTTGTCCGAAGCAGTCGCTTCGCTACGTCAGATCCGTAAAGAAGAAAAGACCGGGAGGCTGATTTCTCTCTCTGCTTCGGATCCTTTGAATATGCACGGACTTATCACGCCGGGGAAAAAACTTTCGGCCTATGCAGGAAACAGAATTCTTTATAAAGACGGAGTACCCGTTGCCATTCTTGAAAGTGATGAAGTGAAATTTCTGGCAGATATTCCGGATACCGAAAAGTGGGCGCTGCAGAACGCCCTTATCCGCCGCGACATCTCTCCGAAGCCCCCTCAGAGCTGGCAGAGGCTTGTTTTGGGGACCCGTCTTCTCTTCATTGGGCGTGGCCGGACGACGTACACCGGTGTCATCGGGACAGTCCTGT
>JBJMLY010000607.1:0-4078 GCA_045805025.1 Cytophagaceae bacterium
AAAAATGCTTCATGTGCTTTGTGTTTAGGTCCGGAAAATATCCGTATAAACGCAGAAGGCCGGATATGGTTAGCGCTCATTTAGAAATATGCCCTCAATACCTTATTTTTACTTCCTATCATCGAACGCAGAACACCATGTCACTGAACATACGAAAAGAAGACGCCCTCAATTACCATAGCCAGGGACAGCCGGGTAAAATCGAAGTGGTGCCCACCAAGATGCTCAGCTCTCAGCTGGATCTTGCACTGGCCTATTCGCCCGGTGTTGCTGAACCCTGCAAAGAGATCGAACAGAATAAAGAGAATGCCTATAAATATACCGCGAAGGGGAACCTGGTAGCCGTCATCAGCAATGGCACTGCCGTGCTGGGACTAGGAGATATCGGTCCGGACGCTTCGAAGCCTGTGATGGAGGGCAAAGGCGTACTTTTCAAAAAATTCGCCGGTATCGATGTGTTCGATATTGAAATCGACTGCAAGGATCCCGACGAGTTTATCCGCATCGTTAAATCACTGGAGCCTACGTTCGGCGCCATCAACCTGGAAGATATCAAAGCTCCTGAATGCTTTCAGATCGAGCAGGAGCTGCGTGAAAAAATGAACATTCCAGTTATGCATGACGACCAGCATGGCACTGCTATCATTTCGGGAGCCGCACTGCTGAATGCATTGGAAGTGGTTCACAAAAAAATAGATAAAGTGCAGCTGGTTATCAGCGGAGCCGGCGCAGCAGCCATGTCCTGCACACGGTTGTATGTAGCATTGGGAGTCAAAAAAGAGAACATCGTCATGCTCGACAAGGCCGGCCTCGTATCGGTGGATCGCAAAGACCTTCACCAGAGCCAGATGGAATTTGCCACTACCCGTAAGCTCAGCGACCTTTCCTCTGCTATGGAAAACGCCGACGTTTTTATCGGACTTTCCGCAGGAAATATCCTGAAGCCTGAAATGCTTCTGAAGATGGCGAAGAACCCTATTGTTTTCGCGATGGCTAACCCTACTCCCGAAATCGATTACAACCTGGCCATTGAAACCAGAAAAGATATTATCATGGCCACCGGCCGATCCGATCATCCTAATCAGGTGAACAACGTGCTCGGCTTTCCCTATATTTTCAGAGGTGCCCTGGATGTAAGAGCCACAGAGATCAATGAAGCTATGAAGCTGGCCGCCGTATATGCCATCGCCAACCTGGCCAAAGAAACCGTGCCCGATATTGTAAGCAAAGCCTACGGAGGCGAGATCCTGCGCTTTGGAAAGAATTACCTGATCCCCAAGCCGCTGGACCCAAGACTGATTACCACCATTTCTCCTGCCGTCGCCAAAGCGGCCATGGAAACCGGACTGGCGCAGAAGCCGATCGAAGACTGGGCTAAGTATGAGGAAGAGCTGCAGAAAAGAATCGGCATTGACCAGAAACTCATGTCGAGGATCATGAGCCGGGCAAGACAGAAGCCGAAGAGGATCGTGTTCGCGGAAGCCGACAATTACAAGATCCTGAAAGCTGCGCAGATCGTAAGGGATGAAGACATTGCTCACCCGATCCTGCTGGGAAGAAAAGATAAGATCCGCAGACTCATGGAAGAACACAACCTGGACCTGCAGGATTGCCCGATCTACAATCCGTTTGACGAAAAAGAAAGACTAAACCGCTACGCCGAAGTGCTGTTCCAGAAACGGAAACGCAGAGGACTCACCATTCAGGAAGCCAAGAAACAAATGCGGGAACGCAATTATTTCGGAGCCATGATGGTAGAACTCGGAGAAGCAGACGCTCTGATCTCCGGACTTACCAAGGACTATGCTTCCACCATCAAGCCTGCCTTGCAGGTGATCGGCGTGGAAAAAGGAACGCAACGGGTAGCCGGTATGTACATCATGCTGAATAAAAAAGGCACCTATTTCTTTGCCGACACCACCGTAAATGAAAACCCGAATGTCGATGAGCTGGTTGAGATCGTCGGACTGACCGCCAAGACCGTACGCTTCTTCGATGTGGAACCCAGGATGGCCGTACTTTCTTATTCCAACTTCGGATCCAGCAAGGGCGTGGTACCGGAAAAAGCCGCTGCAGTGGCTAAGAAAGCCAACGAGAAATATCCGGGTCTTATCATCGACGGAGACATTCAGGCAAATATTGCGCTGGATACCAAACTGCAACAGGAAAATTACCCTTTCAGTGAGCTTGCCCAGGAAGGCGCCAATACCATGATCTTTCCCGATCTTGCTTCGGGAAACATCGCCTACAAACTTCTGCAGGAGATCGGCGGCACTGAAGCCATCGGGCCCATCCTTATGGGCATGGCAAAGCCGGTGCACGTTCTGCAGTTAGGCAGCGCCGTTCGCGAGATCGTAAACATGGCCGCCATCGCGGTCGTGGATGCGCAGGAGTATGAGAAGAAGAAGTAGTTTTGAATGCTGAATTTTGAGTTTTGATTTTTTTGAGACTCTCCATTTAGCGCTTCATTTAAATTTTGTCACTGTAAGCGTAGGCGAAGAATTGAATAATCCAGGATTGTTCTGTCTATTATCAGCAATGCTTCGACTCCATTAAGCATGATAAATGTCTGGTTAATAGGCTAATACAATTCATTCTTACATACTTTTTTCAGCTCAAAATTCAACCCGTAAAAACCCTTAATTCTTAAAAGAAATGATTAATTTGCTCGTTCGCTTAAACAGTTTAAAAACAAATGATTGCTTATATCGACGGGAAGCTGACTTTCAAGGATGCTACCTATGTGATTATTGAGACCGGAGGGATCGGATACCAGATCAAAATCTCACTGAACACCTACTCTTCCATGCGGGAAGGAGAACGCTGCAAGCTCCATACCTACCTTCATATCAAAGAAGATGCCCATACCCTGTTCGGATTCCACGAACTGAACGAAAAAAGAGTCTTTTTGAACCTGATTTCCATCTCTGGAGTAGGTCCTACGACGGCTATGATGGTTTTGTCATCCCTGGGACCGGCAGAAATTGAGCAAGCCATTATAAATGAGGACGTTAGAACCATCCAAAGCGTGAAAGGCATAGGGGGTAAAACGGCCCAGCGAATTATCCTGGAGCTGAAGGATAAGATTAAAAAGGATAGCCTGGCTTCCGATGGCCGTTCTATCTCTGCAAATCCATACAATACACTACGAAATGAAGCGTTATCCGCCTTGGTTACTCTGGGTATTGCCAGAAACATCGCAGAAAAAAGTATAGATTCTATACTCAAAAAAGAAGGGAATACAATTTCATTGGAACAACTGATCAAGCTGGCCCTGAAAACAGCCTGAGCAAAAGAGGATTTTCGTAAGTGAACAAAAGCAATTTTTTTCTTATCAGTGCCGTCGTTTCCATGCTTACATGGGCTGCGGTGTCGAACTTCACCGACACGGATGAGCTCGTTCACGAAACCGAATACAGAAAGGAAAAAGATGAACTGTTCACCCCATCCGATTCCGGAAAAGTTAAACCAAAAAAACCAAAAAAATCTGCCCGGCCCAATTTCGAACCTCAGGACCGCTACGGAGACCCTTATTCCAACCCTGAGCCAAGAACTCCGCTGATCCTCAAAAACCCGGTAAAAACGGAAGTAGAGCTGGACTCCAGCGGCAAGAACTACATCATCCACGAAAAAGTGAATGGCGTGGAGTACAGGCCTCCAAGCACCATGACTTTTGAAGAGTACCAGCAATACAAGAATAAGGAATCTATGCGGCAGTACTGGATCAACAAACGCACCGACCCCTTTAAAGCTTCGAGCGATACCTCCAAAAAGAAATCATCGGCACTGCTGAAAATCCCTACACGTGGTCTCGGCGGACCATTCGGCGGAGACTTCGTGGAAATCAGACCCAGCGGACTTGTAACGCTGGACTTTGCCGGCAAATGGCAGCGGATCAACAACCCGAATATCCCTATCCGCCAGCAGCGGAACGGAAACTTCGACTTCGATCAGCAGATCAGTATGAACGTGGTAGGGCAGCTTGGACAAAAATTAAAAATCACTTCCAACTGGGATACCAAGGCTCCCTTCGATTTTCAAAATAATATCAAACTTGAGTTCACAGGCTTTCAGGAAG
>JBJMLY010000608.1:0-3238 GCA_045805025.1 Cytophagaceae bacterium
GCGGCTGCTTCCGCTGCCGAAATTTTTTCCGCCTACCAGGATCTTGCCTGAATATTTCGGATTATTCAGCACGAACTCCTTCTTGGGCGTATTGTCGTTGTTATATCGCCAGTCCCTGAAAAGGTTATCACCAAAGCCTTCGCGTTTGGTCGCTTTCAGGAAACGCGCCGGTATGATCTGGTCGGTATCTACGTTTTCAATCGGCAGTGGTACTGCAGAACTTTTCAGGATGTTGAATTTATCGTATGCCATTTTAGTAGTAGTGAGTATTGAGTCATGAGTAGTGAGGTTTTCGCTGCTCAATCATTCGGTTATTAAAAATTATTAATTTCTTTATTTAATGAAGTAGTGATAAGTATGAAGTCTTCTCATGACTCACTACTAGTTCATTAACTCGCGAGGATCGGTCACGTATCCGGTCACCGCAGCAGCTGCCGCTACCAGCGGACTAGCCAGCAATGTGCGTGCTCCGGGACCCTGACGGCCTTCGAAGTTTCTGTTGCTGGTGCTTACCGCGTATTTACCGGCAGGAATCTTATCGTCGTTCATCGCCAGACAGGCAGAGCAGCCAGGCTCACGCAGCTGAAACCCTGCGGAAAGCAGCATATCGAGAATTCCTTCATCCTTGATCTGTTTCTTTACAATGTGAGAACCGGGAACGATCCAGGCAGTCACATGATCAGCCTTCTTACGTCCTTTGATAATCGAGGCAAATGCTCTGAAGTCTTCGATACGTCCGTTGGTGCAGCTTCCGATGAAAACGTAATCTATTTTTTTGCCGATCATCTTATCGTCTTCGGCAAAGTCCATATAGCCCAGTGATTTTTCGTAGGTAGCTACTCCTCCGGCCACTTCTTTGGCTTTGGGGATCATCTTTGAAATACCGATACCCATGCCCGGGTTGGTTCCGAAGGTGATCATCGGCTCTATATCAGAAGCATTGTAGGTATATTCTTTATCGAATGCAGCGCCGGCATCGGTCTTTAATGTTTTCCAGTAAGCCAGCTTCTTATCCCACTCTTCTCCCTTAGGAGCCATTTCGCGGCCCTTGAGGTAATTATAAGTGGTTTCATCCGGAGCGATCATTCCGCCACGTGCTCCCATCTCGATGCTCATATTGCAGACCGTCATACGGCCTTCCATGCTCATCTTCTCAAATACATCTCCTGCGTATTCCACAAAATAACCTGTAGCGCCGCTGGTAGAAATTTTAGCGATAATATAAAGGATCACATCTTTCGGCGTTACGGCTTTGCCTAATTGTCCGTTAACGTTGATGCGCATTTTCAAAGGTTTCGGCTGCATGATGCACTGGGAGGAAAGTACCATTTCCACTTCAGAGGTTCCGATCCCAAAGGCAATCGCTCCGAAGGCTCCGTGCGTAGAGGTATGTGAGTCACCGCATACGATGGTCATGCCCGGCAGGGTAATTCCGTTTTCAGGCCCTACCACGTGAACAATACCGTTCTTGGGGTTATTAAGTCCCCAGTGTGAAATGCCGTATTTGGCAGAATTTTCTTCCAGGGCTTTCAGCTGTTTGGCCGATAGCGGGTCTGCCACCGGCAGATGCTGATTCATGGTTGGCGTGTTGTGATCCGCTGTAGCAAAAGTGCGCGCAGGATAGATCACCTTCAGGCCTCTGCTTTCCAGTCCGAGAAACGCTACCGGACTGGTTACTTCATGAATAAAATGTCTGTCGATGAAAAAAACATCCGGGCCGTCGTCAATTTTGCGGACTACATGAGAATCCCATACTTTGTCAAACAGGGTATTTGGCTTATTACTCATTTTTTAAGGTTTTAATAATTCAGATTGCCTTATTGGGGCATTATCCGATTGTTTCAGTTAACATAATTCCGGAAACCATAGTTTCGGGGAGGCAAAAATAAGCAAAAAACTGGTAAAAAGCAGGCTTGGGGAGGATAAAAGGGAAATTCGGGCCGAATTAAGCCTATTGCAAGAGTTGAAAAACAGGGATCGCTATTTTTCTGTCAGAAATGTCTTAATCAGGATTTACAGATTAAAACCTGACTGCAGTATGGAAACAGATTTATTCAGCTGTTACGTTGGGATGAAATGATAACAAAAGACCTGTTAGGGTCTTTTGCTAATGGCTAACCAGCAAAGGCGGGTTGATGGCAAGCCAGACTATTTGATTCTTAGGCAAAGCTTATACCCTTGGCTCGGGCTGTTCTGAAATGAAATGTTCGGCGCCTTCTCTGGTCAGGTCAATAAGATCTTTATCTCCGATATCGATAAAATTAATAGTGCCGGGGATCTGAAACTTTAGTATATGGTCGGCCGGAACAAACCCCAGGCGACGGATTTCTTCGCCTGTGACGCTTCCAAGAGTCACTGAACATGGTATCCTGTTAATAAAAAACCAGTAAACGGGCTTTCTTAAAGCTCTTTTCTTTTTACTTAGCTGTTTTTTCTCGATTGTTGCGCTTGATTCTTGCATACTATAATGACAGGCAGGATTTTATTTACCCCTAAAACATTCAAAAAAATATATCCTTAAAGTGTGTTTGAGGTTATGGGTAGATATTCAATCAGCTATATTTACCAAGCTTAAAAGCAGATTTTACTGATTTTTAAATGGAAAAGTCGAAAGACATCGATTTAATTGAATTGGAACGGCTGTTTAGGTCCGAATTCAAAGGACTCTGCAACAGCGTGTACAAGATCATCCGGGATGAAAATGCCTGCAAGGATGTAGTGCAGGACGTATTTTTCAAGCTCTGGAAAAAAAGACATGAGTTAAAGATTGATTCCAGCTTAAAAGGCTATTTATACAGATCGGCCTACAATGCCTCCCTTAATTACCTGGAAAGTACTAAAGTACTGAAGCTGCATACCGAATTAAAAGAGAATAGAGACAAAGCCTTTCAGGTGAACGATCATAAAAAGCTGGATCAGAAAGAGCTGGAAGAAAAAATTTTGCAGGCCATTGAAAAGCTGCCTCCCCAATGCAGGGTAATTTTCAGCATGAGCCGTATGGAAGGACTAAAGTATCAACAAATCGCCGATCATTTAAATCTTTCCCTGAAAACTGTCGAAAACCAGATGGGCATTGCCCTGGAAAAACTCAGAGAAAGCTTAAAGCCCTTTTTATCAGAAGAATATATACTTGCTCTGCTGATGCTTTTACTTTTTTGTTAAAATAGCATTCCGCCTTTAGGGGTAAGAAGTGCAAAACCTGTCTTTACTAATGACACGAATGAACCTATGGAAATAA
>JBJMLY010000609.1:0-2970 GCA_045805025.1 Cytophagaceae bacterium
CCCTTTAAACACGAAGCGGATTTTGTAATTCCCAACAATCTCCGTTTCGACAAGGCGCTTGAAATCATTACTATATTCTTAAAAACTAAAATTGCATGATCAATAAATTCGCTGTGATCGGACTGGGTAAGTTCGGAACCTCCATTGCCAGAACGCTTGCCGCACGCGGCGCCGAAGTGCTTGTGATGGATGTAAGTCTTGAACGGGTAGAGATGCTCAAGGATGAAGTAGCCTATGCCGTTGTGCTCGACTCTACCGATCTGAAGACACTGAAAGCCCAAAACATTGAAAGCGTGGATGCTGCCGTCGTCGCCATCGGCGATAATTTTGAAGACCTTCTTCTGACTACCGTAATTCTGCAGGAGCTTAAAGTGAAACGGATCATTGCCCGCGCGGGTAACAAGCAGCAAAGAATGATCCTGGAGAAAATGGGGGTTTCGGAAATCCTTTCTCCTGAAGACGAAGTCGGAAAAACTGTAGCCGAAATGCTGCTGCACCCGACCATGAAAAACTTCCTGCCTCTTCCCGATAACTATGAGATCGTGGAGATCAATACCCCTAAAAAGGTGGCGGGCAGAACCGTGAAAGAAATTGCATTGCGTGAAAAATACAACCTCAACCTGATTACTATCAAAAGAATTTACGAAGAAAAGAAAGAAGACCGGGTAATTCAGGTACCACACATTATAGGCGTACCCACCGGCGACACACTTTTATACGAAAGCGACATCATCATTCTTCTGGGCAAAGAGAAAGATGTAGATAAATTTGTGGAAGTGAATTCTTAGTTGCTGGATACCCATCGTCATGACAAGCCTTTTACCAGTTGCCCACCATCAACTAACCACCATCTTCCCATCCTTAAAAGTTACATTATACAGCTCAATCGATTCCTGGATGATCTTGAAGGCTTCTTCCTTGGGAAGAAAACGCTTTACCACTACCTTCTTCTGCTCCAGGTTTTTATAATCTTCAAAAAATCTTCTCATTTCTATTAACGTATGCGGAGGCAGCTCTTCGATGTTGTTGATGTAATTCACCGACATATCGTTTTTGGCAACGGCAATGATCTTGTCGTCTTTCTCATCATTATCGATCATCTGCATGACTCCGATTACTTTGGCTTCGATCAGGCACAAAGGTACCACGTCGATAGAACAGATAACCAGGATATCCAGCGGGTCATGATCGTCGCAGTAGGTCTGAGGAATAAAACCGTAATTGGCCGGATAATGAACCGCCGAGAATAAAACCCGGTCAAGCTTCAGCAAACCGCTCTCCTTATCAAGTTCATATTTTCCTTTAGACCCTTTGGGAATCTCTATAATACTCTGAACTGTGTGCGGAACATCTTCTCCGCGACTAACGTCGTGCCATGGATTGAACATACTTGTGCTTTTTTAAATTACTCCTATAAATATCAAAAGTTTTAAGCATTAACCAAGATTCCTCATAAATTAAAATTCCTCATTTGATTATTGCTGTTTTATCACTAGTTTTACAGGCTTTGACAATGAACATTTTAAAGAAAATACCGGCCGCTCTTATCTTTCTGCTCGTCGTTTTTTCGCTTTTATTATCTTCTTTCAGCCATGAGGCAGCCAGTCGTAAAGAAGTAAAAAAGGAAAACACCGCGAAGAAAAAAGATCAGAAGAACTCTTCCGAAGAGATCGTTGCTCCCCTGCGCGCGATTGAAGCCGTTATTCCCTTCACAAAGCCTGACCTGCACCAGGATCTTTATTTTATCTCCGAAAGAAAGTTCATAACTATTACCAAGGACTTTGTTTCCCTTGCATCGCCTCACTACATCAACGTGTACTTTAAAAATCTTTTCAGCTACGTCATCTGCGTGAACGCCCCTTAATCAATCTTCATTACCCCAATTTTTTATTTTCATTATTTATCAATTCTTAACCATTTAAATTTTTACAGAAATGCGTAATAAAACAGCTATTACAGTCTTAACGATTGTCATTACCGCATTGTGTCTTTTCGCACTGTCATTCTCCTATGTGGAGAGACAGGAAGAGCAGAATGCAGCCGAGTATGCCACCAATTCTCAGGGGGTGCTCAACGAAGCAAAAAAACAAGACTACCTCGACTCGATCTACGATCAGCCGGTTTACAATTTCCTGGGAGCAAAATTCACCTATAAAGAGGTGAAGGAAAATGCCCTGGGACTCGGACTTGACCTGAAAGGCGGTATGCACCTGACCCTGGAAATCTCGCCTGCGGAAATTTTGATCGCCCTGGCAGACAACAACACAGATCCTGCTTTTCGTGAAGCTATTGCAAAAGCAAAGGCAGAACAAAGCAAAAGCACAGATCCCTTCACCGACCTTTTCTACAACGCATATCGTGAAAAGAAGCCTGAAGGAACTCTGAAATTCCTTTTTCAGTCAAGCCTGACCAAGGGAAAGATCGACAATAAATCTTCCGACGCCGATGTAATGAAAGTCGTCAACAGGGAGGTGGACAAGCAAGTGGACATTGCTTTGCTGATTTTAAGTTCACGTATAGATAAATTCGGCGTAACTTCTCCCAACATCCAGAAGATCAAAGGAACTAACAGAATTCTGGTGGAGCTTCCCGGCATTAACAATCCGCAGCGGGCAAGAAAACTGATCTCAGAGGTGGCTCAGCTTGAATTCCTGGAAGTGCGCTACCCGCAGGAAGTTTATCCTTTTTACGAAGGACTTAACAATTACCTGCTGCTGAAAGAAAAGAAAAATACCGGTACAGCCAGCAATACGCTCAACAACAGCTCGCTGCTTTCTGACTCTATTGTCACTAAAAACGAGACTACAAAAACAGATTCTACGGCTTCCATGAAGGATACCTCAGCCCTGGCTCAGAAATCCGATTCGACCAAAGCAGACTCAACCAAACAGGTTGGCTCTTTCTTCAAGCTGGCCAAAATGATGTATCAGGGAGATAATTACCATTTCGAAGTAAAAGATACCGCCAAAA
>JBJMLY010000610.1:0-5208 GCA_045805025.1 Cytophagaceae bacterium
AGTATTACAAATTGACGAGGCGGGAGCCCTGGAAGCTGCAGTAACACCTGGAGGCAGTGGTGATTTATTGCCAAATGCTGATGGAAGGTCATTCGTGAGAGTGAGCAACGCATCCGGCAGCCCAATCACGGCAACCATTACGGCACAGAATACTACCTCTTATAATGATCCGAATCTAGGGAAGATCGCGAAGACAGACAGAGTAGTAACGATTGCGGCTGGAGCAGCAAGATACATTGGTCCGTTCGCGCCCGGTGCGTTTAACAATTCCAGCGGACAAGTTGCTATTCTTTGCTCCGCTACCTCATCGGTAACCATACAGGCGCTTAAATATTAATTAAGCACGTGCCGAGAGAGATTAAAGATATCGGCCAGTTCGACCGGAAAATTACCATCGAATCTATTACAGGGGGCAGGAGTGCATCAGGAGGACAAGTGAAAACCTGGACAACAGTAGCAACTCCCTGGGCTATGGTCGATGATTTAAATAACCGTGTCGATGGCAACGAGAAATATGAGGCAGGCAGAGAAACAGCGATCGGCAAAACAAAATTTACCATTCGCTACCGTACCGGCCTGGATGCCAAGATGCGGATACTTTACGAAGGCGCTTATTATAACATCAGAGCCTTCAACGAGCTCGGCAGACGGCAGTTCTTAGAGATAATGGCAGACACCCGTGATAACGGCGACTGATGGCGGCAGAAATTTACTTTGATGTAAAAGGGATTGAAGAAGCGAAAAAACTTCTTCAGGGCTTAACGCCAAGACTGAAGGCGAAGGTGCTGAAAAAGGCCTTCGAAAAAGCGGCCGATCCGCTGATCGCAGAGATTAAAGCCAACGTGCCGATAGGCGAAAGCGGGTACAGAGACAAAAAAGGAAGATGGCATCATATCAACCTTCCTTACAAAAGATACAGCGGCGGCAAAGTGGTCGCTACTTATATGCCGGGGAACTTAAAGAAGTCGATCGGCAAGATCTGGGGAAAGGGAACGAAAAGTTATCTGAGGATTGGTCCCAGGGCAGGAATGAGCAGAGCGAACGACGGGTACTACGGTCATATGATCGAAAGGGGAACCAAGCACAACGCGGCACAGCCCTATATGAGGCCGGCAGCGATCAAGATGGCTCCCTTGGTGAAAAAGTCGATTGCGGACGATGTAATTTTTGCGATCAGAAAATGGAGAGATAGATGAACATAGGCGCAGCGATATATTCCATTTTAAAAAACGATGCAGCAGTAAGCGCCATCGTTGGGACCGGCGACAACTGCAAAATTTATCCTGTGGTAATTCCTCAGGGAGTTGTTTCGCCTTCGGTAAAGTTCCACGTGGTGCATGTGCAGCCGACCGATACCAAACAGGGAGTTTCGCCGCTCGATGTTTACACAATTCAGATCGACTCCTTTGCGAAGGATACCGATACATCATCGGGCGATGCCATTGCCGCCGATCTGGATTCAAAGATCAGAACGGCGCTCGACAGGTACCATGGTACTGTAAGCGGGATAGTGATCGATAAGATCTGGTACCAGGGAACGCAGGATATGTACGACTACGATTCGAATGAATTTCAAAAGTCTTCGGACTACAAAATAAGGGTAAAACTATGAAAGTACTATTTCTAAAAAACTTTAACGGATGGGGCAAAGGCTCCGTGGCCAGGCTCATTAATGAAATGGCCCAAGAATATATCGACCGTGGCTTTTGTGCATTGGCCGATCCTGCTGCTCCTGAGTTCCGCTGTCCGGTAGTAGAAGAAGAGCTTGTTAAATCAGCAGAAGTAACAGCGCAATCATACCGGCACCAGGAAGAAATTCTTTCGGAAGAATCAACAACAAAAGAAGACAAAAAACCTAAAAAACTATAAAACATGGCATCTACAGGCATTAACAATGGAACGCTGATCAGCGTGTTTGTAAACGGAGTGGCTATCGCTTATTGCACTTCGCATAAAATGGATTTCACCCAAGGCACCAGGGATGCTTCCAATAAATCATCAGGCGGGTATAAAGAAATTCTCCCTGCTCAGAGAAGCTGGTCAATTGATTTTGAAGCACTGTTTGCGGAAAATGCCTCTTATGGTTTCACGCAACTTCATGGTCTTATCGACAACAGAACGGCGGTAACGCTGGTATGGTCTTCCGGAGTAACCGGCGACTATAAATATACCGGCACGGCATACCTCACCAAGCTGAGCATGGATGCCAAGAACGAAGACAATCAGACCTATTCAGGAACATTTGAAGGGTCTGGTCCGATCACTCCGGCTACAGTTTAATAAAAACCTCCCCGGCACACTTATGAGTGCTGGGGAATTAATCCCACTGAAATGGTAAAAACAATTGATCATAAAGATGGCAATAGCTATCCGGTAGCCTTCGGCATGATGGCGCTGTCAGAGCTCTGCGAGATTGAAAAAATATCCCTGGGAGAGCTTAATAGTCTTTCTCAGAATATGAGAATGAGCTTCGCGATAACCTTGGTTTATCTCGGGCTTAAGCACGGTACCAGAAAGGCAAGAAAAGAGGATAGCAAAATTCCGGCATTTTCTAAGTCAATGGAAGATTGCGCAGACCTTATCGACGAAGATCTGGAATTTCTTCCCAAGGTGATGGAAGTATTTGCCGACAGCATGGCCTTCTCAAAAAAAAACGAGGGGGAGACTACGATACAGCTGCAGGTTCAGCCGGAATAGCAGAAGAGGAACATACGTTCGACTCCCTTCAGGAGATAGCCTTCGGGCGGCTGAATATGACCAGCGAGCAATTCTGGGAATCAACGCCCAGGGAGTTTCAAAACCGGCTCGATGGATTCATAGAGTTTCAGAACCTAAAGGAAAAACAGGAGTGGGAGCGCTGCCGGTGGATGACCGAAATACTGGCAAACTCCACTGGTAATTATTCAAAGCCCTTAAAGCTTTCCCTTCCCTGGGATACCAACAAAGTGAAAAAGTCTCTTTCAAAAGAAGAGATGCAACAAATAAAAGAAGCCTGTATTCGGGCTCATGGAAAGACACTAGATGCCGCTATCTGATATAAACGTCATAATTGGAGCAGACCTCAGCCGGTTCAATACGGCCATGCAGAATCTGTCCAAAAATCTGACCCAGATAGGACGGGAAATGCAGACCATTGGCACTAAACTGACATATTCTATATCTACTCCTCTTGCAGCCATGGGCGCCTTATCTATGAAAGCGGCTATGGATTTTGAATCCGCGTTTGCTGGTGTTAAGAAAACAGTAGATGCTACCGAAGATCAGTTTGCTCAGCTTGAGCAAGGCATAAGGGATATGGCAAAAAGCATCCCTGCATCTACCACAGAAATCTCAGCAGTTGCTGAAGCAGCAGGATCCCTCGGTGTTCAGGCAGACAATGTTTTGTCTTTCACCCGCACAATGATTGATTTAGGAAACACGACCAATCTGAGCGCGGAAGAAGCCGCAAACTCCATGGCAAGGTTCGCTAACATCGTAGGCACCTCCCAGAAAGATTTTGACAGACTTGGTTCAACTATAGTTGACCTCGGAAATAAGCTAGCTACAACCGAAGCCGAAATTATGGATATGGGTCTTCGCCTTGCAGGTGCGGGACATCAGGCGGGAATGTCTGAAGGTGAAATTTTAGGATTTGCGGCAGCGCTAAGCTCTGTTGGTATTAATGCCGAGGCTGGCGGTTCCGCTTTCAGCACTGTAATTAAGAACATTCAGAAATCTGTTGAGCTTGGGGATGATAAGCTGGCAACATTTGCAAAAACAGCAGGAATGTCCGTTAAGGATTTTTCGGAGCTTTTCAGAAAAGATGCTTCTCAGGCTTTGCTGGCTTTTATTAAAGGTCTTGATAATGTTAAAAATAGCGGTGGAAGTGTCCTTCAGAGATTGGAAGAACTAGATCTGGATGAGATCAGGGTTTCTGATGCGTTATTGAGAGCTTCTGCTTCGAGTGATTTATTTGCCAGGTCCCTGGAAATAGGTAATAAGGCCTTTAGCGAAAATACAGCACTTGCAGCCGAGGCAGAGAAAAGATATGTAACCATGGCGAGCCAGATCCAGGTTATGAAAAATAAATTCAGCGATCTCGGGATAACTATTGGAAATGATTTGGCTCCACACTTTAAAAAAATAGTGGATGTCATATCCGAATGGGTTACTAGATTTTCTGGCCTGGATGCGCCTGTACGAAAAGTCATAATTCTTATCGGCGGAATTGCAATAGCCATTGGACCTGTAATATATATTCTGGGAACTCTTGCTACGGCTATCGCTGCAATATCGCTGCCGGTTGTTTTAGTAGTTGCTGCGGTTGGCGCTGCCGTTGCTGCCATCGTTATTTATTGGGATGAGCTTTCCGCTTATTTCGCCACCGAAGGTAATGTATTTAGCCAGCTGGCAGAAACCGCCTTTATAGCTTTCGACACTCTTTCTAATGTGGTAAAGGTCGCCGTCGATATAATTGCATTCTACTGGTCCCGTATGGGAACGGCCATCATGCAGAAAATTTCCACGATGTGGAATTTCGTCCTGAATACCTTCAATTATTTTCTTGGGCTCATTAATAATGTGGTGAATGTTTTCAAAGGCATATTCACCGGCAACTGGGAGCTGGTGTGGGAATCGGTCAAAAATATTTTTAAGCTATCGGTAAACCAGCTGATCAATATTGTAACCCTGCTTCTATCTACCGTGCTGGATACCTTCGCCACTGTAGCTGGCGCCTTTGGTGCCGATGAAATACAAGCGAAAATCAACGGTGTAAAAAAGACCATCAACGATTTTTCAGAGTCCATAAAATTTAATGTCAATCAGACTGAAAATGCTACGAAGGCTTTTAACGGATTTAAGGAAGCACTGGGCTCAGCGCCTAAAATGCCAGACCTTGGGCCAATAGCTGGTTCCCCGGCAGATATTACAGACGATAATCAAAAATCTGTTATTGGTAAAGGGACAGCTAAAGAAAAGAAATATGTAAGCGCAGACAAAACCCGCGACGACCGTTTTGCACTGGCTATTCCTGCTATGGCCGATACCCCCATGGCTGATTTTGTCCCCATGATGCAGGCCGCGCAGATAGCTCACAAAAACTTCGCCCTGCAAGCTCAGCAGATGAATCAGATCATCTCTCAGTCATTCAAGCAGGCGGCCAATGATGCCATTGCCGCGACCGCCGAAATGGTCGGCTCGGCCATAGCCGGAGGAAATGGATTAAAG
>JBJMLY010000611.1:0-5221 GCA_045805025.1 Cytophagaceae bacterium
ACTATGGTGGCCGCGGGCCGACGCAGTCGTCCCAGGCGCTTGAGTGCTTTCTGCCAACGCTACTTGATGAAGCGCGCGAAGTGGTCCACCTTGATTTCCACACCGGGCTCGGCCGCTGGGCGGAGTGCGAGTTGCTGGTGTCGGAATCGGAGGGGCTCGACAACTGCGAGTGGTGGCTCAAGCATTTTGACAGCGACATGGTTCGGAAGTTGAAGAGTTTCACGCGCGCCTACGAAATCCGCGGTGGTTTCGGCCCTTGGCTCCGCGCACTGTTTCCCGACGCCAAGTACCGCTACACGACTGCCGAATTCGGCACTTATTCGCCCATGCGCGTGATCGGCGCACTCGCGGACGAGCTGCGTTGGCTCGGCGATTTGGGCACCGACCCAATGGCACACGCATCCCGGCGACGGTTAGCCGATACATTTGTCCCGCGCAGCCGCAGTTGGCGGACCAAGGCACTTCATACGGGAATTTCGGTGGTGCAGCAGGCGGCAAATGTGTTGTGGCATTCGCCGAATCAGAGCGCTGCCGTTGCGGTGCACTAGCGCTCTACGACGCATGAGCAAGTTCGGATTCCTCGGCCTTTACTTTGCACACCACTCGTTGGAATTTGCGATCGCCGTCTGCACCTGCATGTATGCCTGCTGCTGCACTTTGATCTGCTTTTCCACTTCTTCATCGTAGTCAATCGAATTCAAAGCCAGGCCCTGGAGATTTACGTTGTAAATTTTTACAGCTGAAACTTCCTGACGCATCGGCACATTATTTTTTTCTACGATCCTTACCACCGTTACGGTCTTGTCGGTATTCATCAGGTCGTCGTGCACTTTGATGTCTTCCTGCATAGTGCGGTATACTCCATTGATGGACTGGTCTTCAATATAGGAGAGCAGGTCGTTTCTTTTCTCGGCCGAAGATTCTTTGGAAGACATCAGAGGGCCGGTCATATAAACAGCTTTTGTTACCACCTGACGGATCAGCTGCTGTTCGATGGCTGCCTGCGAACCAAAATCGGTATGCAGCTTCAGGATAGCCTTCGCGTCGGAAGGCATATACCAGCGCACAGAGCCGGAGATCTGTCCGTGACCACCGTCATTAAACCGGATCTTGATCGACTGGTCTTCCTGGTTATCGCCCTCTTCATTTTTTTTGCTGAACCAGAACTGATTCGATTTTTTATAGTGCGTAGCGGTGCCGAAATTCTGGGCTACAGGACCGGGCGATGTGTAAATGGAAATCTCTCCGGTAAAAGAACTCTGGATGATGACGATTTCCGAATTGTCGACATTCTCCACGATCTTTCCTGATAAGAGTAGGAACATCATAAAGAATGATCCAAGGCCAATAAGCAATACTTTACGGGTATTTAAATTGGTAAGCGGGTTTTTTAACATGATCTTAAGGTGTTTGGTTTATTTTAATAGGTTGTCTGATTCGTTTTTCAGCTGTTCGGCCGATTTGTAAAATTCCGTTACCTCATTTTGTACGGTTTTTACTTCTTCTACTTTTTTTCTGGCTTCGGATATTTTCTCATCCAGCTTTCCGTTGTTCTTCGTTTGGGAAGCAGTTTCTGTCGCTGTTTCGGTCAAAGGCGTCGCTGATTTTCTGAAAGAGCCGAAAAGGGGCTTACCCGCGATCAGAGGGTAGAAAAATTCAGTGATGGCTACCAGGATGAGGGATAGAGCTAAAATTAATTCAAGAATGGTCCACATAGTATAATTGGTGATTTAAGTATGCTTATTAAATAAAATGATTGATTGAAATCAGATGTAATAATGGTTTTGATACAGTAGAAAGCGTCTTTTCTGCGTTTTATGAGGATATTTCTAGGGTATTTTAAAAAATGCCGGTTCTGGGTGATTGATGGTGTGATCTGTCATGGCTGGAAATCCGGCAATAGGATAACCGTTTTTTAATCTATGAGTAATATAATCTGATTTAAGCGTATTTCCTATAATTCCGGATATAATCCTTAGGCTATTATACGGTTCAGGAAGCCTTACAGTTTTCAGAAATTAAAAAATCAATTCTGAAAAATTTTCCCGTAAATTTGAGAAGATAAGAGGGATGATTATCAAAGTCATTACCTGGATTATTAAGTAAGGTTATAGAAAGTATTTTTATGAACAGAGTAACAGTTATTTTTTCAGCTCTTCTTCTTTTTTCAATGGCATCGTACGGCCAGTATACCAATAGCGTAAAGGTCATTCAGATATGGAAGATTGCCGTAACCAAGGAAGCGGATGTATGGACGAAGACTAAGGAGGTAAATAGTCTTGAATCGGCCAGATGGAATATCCGCCAGGATTCTATGCCGGCTCTGCAGATCCTGGGCAGTCCGGGTATAAGACGACTGATTTCCGACAAACATGCTCAGATCAAGGTTGCCTTCAACGGTTCAGAAGCACCGGTTTTCATCACCCGGGATAAAATGCTCGATGCTCTCATGAGGCAGATTAACGACTATTCCAGGCAGAAGAAGATAAAAGATCAGGCTACGCTTATTTCGGGCATGGAAAGCAGCATGCGTAAAGAGGCTGCTGTCTTATACGAAGAGCCAGTATGGGCTCAGTTTATGGCGAACAAATCGTTCGATAGCATACTGATCGCCTACGATAAATATGTGGTTTACCAGCTCCGCCAGATGAAGATGAATCCTAAAGACAGTCTGTCGCAGAAGAACTATGCCAAAGACAGTACAAAATATATGGGCATGGCTAAAAGAGTGAGAGCTACGGGAGAGAAAGCCGTCCTTGCCGTCGACCGCGAGCAATATGAAGAGATTAAAAATAAAAATAAGATTGCAAGCTCCAAGTTCAGGATTCCTTCGGTTACCTATTATTTCGATATCTCTTCCCTGACCAAAACCAGGGCTAGCTGGTCACCGGTCGATATTTCGGTTACGCTGGAAAAAAAGGTAAAGCCCTTCATGTATATTACTTTTGATACGCTGGTTACCATTATCCCTGCATCCATGCCTATTGCCGATAGCGCTCTATGCGAGACCGACCTGATCGGAGAAGATATCAAGGCGGCGATTGATGTGAAGAAGTATACACCCTGCTCTTCCGCAGCAGGGTTTCCATGCAATACAAACTATACGCCGTCTTTCTGGGAAAAAAAATCCTTCTCCATCACCTTCAGTAAAAATGGAGTACAGGAAATACCGGGCAGTCTTGAGCCGGCGCATCAGTATCTGAAATCAAATCAGCTGGAATTGAAAAAAGTAAGCATCAATGCGTTTGCTTCCGTCGAAGGCGATACGGAGAAGAACCTGATCCTGGCCAACGAAAGAGCTAATGTGATGGTGAAGGTGATGAAGTCGTACGAACGCGATAGCGTGGATGCCGATATTAACTGCGCAGAGAACTGGAAAGATTTTTATAAGGATCTGCCGCGTACTCCTTTTGCCCAGCAATGGAAAGATTTGGATACGTTAAAGCTGAAAGCAGTGATCAACGATTCCACCAATGCCCAGACGCTGGAACCATGGCTGAGAAATCACCGGTATGCGAACCTGGAAGTGTTCGGACAAAAAAGAATGACGGAGAAAGAAAAGTCTGAAAAGATCAAGGGTCAATACGATGCCTATGTCAATAGCCTGAAAACTTCTCCTGAAATCCGTAAACCTTTGTGGGAACAAAAAATCGCAGCTATGAGAGGTTGGGTGGTAAAAGAATACCTGGGCGACCGTATGAAGAAGCATGAAGCCGAAGAATATTTTAAGGTCATGACTCCCGGATTACAGATTGCCGATTTTTATATGCAAAGCAAAGTGCTGTCTTCGGATAAAGAATTTCTAGGAGCGGGTAAGGAGGAGTGGTTTCTGAATACCATGAAGGCCGCTCTGACGCGCCGCGATTCCCTGATCTCCGATATCAATACATTGCCTGCGGACAAATTCACTCAGAAAAGCCAGGCCGAGCTTGCACTGGATATGAATATGGATTTCCTCCGTCAGTGCACGCAGGTGATGATCTACTCGGTGCGCAAAGGTAAAATTGCTTCCTGGGTTTACGACAGCCTTTACATTCCGCCCACCGAAGACTTTATTCCTCTTAACGTGCTGATCAGCTATGCTAAGGCAAATAACAATGCTTCCCTGAATAATAAACCGGGAGGGGCTTCGATACAGTTCTACGAAGAGAAAGTAGCCAACAGCAGCCGTTATATCAAAGATTATTCGCTGGCAAGATGCTACGGAAACATTTATTGCATCGATCACCCTTATTACAGAGATCTTCGTAATTCAGTTCTGACGCCTAAAAAAATGACCGAGGGCAATAAAGAGCTGATGAAAAAAGTCGCTCTGATATTTTACGAGGTGCAGCTTTCCGAAACCGACGCAGTAGCCGGAAAATATTACGACCTGGATATATTTAAAGTGAAAGAGCTCGGTGAAAAGCTTTCGGTGAAAGGGCTCTGCAAGATTGAAAAGGATAAATTCAGCCTGGAGGCCAACAAAAAAGCGGCCATATTCAGATTTTACCAGGACGATGTTAAAAACACCCGTACTACAGAGCTCGATGCGCTGTGTGCCTATTATGTCAGGCAGAAAGCCTTTGCAACTCCCGAGCTCGTAGAGAGACTTGCCAGAATGCTTCTATGGTTCGATAAGGAGTCAAGTGCTTCCAAAGATAATCTTAACAAGGCTCAGGAGTTTATGAGAAGAATGGGCGTGGAAACCGATAAGCGTTTCAAAAGTCTCAGACCTTTTATGGACCGGATCAATATTCTGGCTCTTAAATCAACGCTGGTGGAAAAATAAGGGCTTCGGACAAGTCGCCTTATTTTTTACTATAAGCCTTTAGCTGTTCTTTTGCCTGTTTTTTGATTTTGTTTTTCAGAAAGGAAGACCAGCCTAGCAAATAACCTTTCCAGCCTAAAGCCTGACGGCTCCAGGTCCACATATCAAAACGGTCTGTATGGCGGATAATCTTTCCATCTCTGAATTCAAATTCAGCTGAAATTTTATTGATTACCTTTCTTTTGTCTTTGCCGAAATAATAAATGGCTTCCCAATCAGCAGAGGCTTTGGTAGCTTCAGATTTTATATTGGAAAAACTGATCTTTAGCTGACCTTTGCTTCTTGTCGTAAGCATTCTCCACATGTTTCTCGCATCCTCGCCCTGAAGAGATCCGAATGCAGGATCGCAGAACTCAATCCGGTCGTGGTAGCAGCGGATCATTCCTTCCGCATCGCCCTTGCTGAAGGAAT
>JBJMLY010000612.1:0-4774 GCA_045805025.1 Cytophagaceae bacterium
ATGAGATGAATAGTGACAGCAAAACCAGTCTGTCGTACCGGCATTTATTTTTCCCTGGTCGATCAGTTCAAAATAGTGTGCAATGCCGCTCTTGATCACCTGATCCAGCAACCGTGTATCTTGCCTGAGATTGATAGCGCCCGCACCGGAAGCCGATTCATAATCGGGATAGTCAAGCCAGGTAGGCTCCGAATTGTTTTTGTTGTTCGTCTTTCCGGTGTACATGCAAAGTGGAAATTCATTGGCGTGTGATTTTAATTCTATCCAGTCGATGGAAAGGGACAAGCCGTTTACAGCTTTTTTATCTTCCAGTACGAAAGCACCGGCTCCGTCAGACAGCATCCAGCGCAGGAACTCCATATCGAAACTCGCCGATTTGATCTGCTGCGCTTCAAAGCGGGAGCCCTTGAAAAGTCTGCTGGCGAATTCACTGCCTACACATACGGCATTCTCTTTGTCTCCGCATCGTATCTGGCTGTAGGCATATTTTAATGCCATCATGCCACTGGCACATACGCTTTGAAAGCTGGCCACTTCGCAGTTTGCAAAATCAAGCTCTCCATGTACCATGCTGGCAAAACCCGGAACCGGTAGATCTCCCTGCGTGGTTCCGGTGCTGAGCAGCTGAATGTCCTTATGCTTCAGGCTGCTTTTGGTAAGTGCCTGTTCCACGGCTAGTGCGGCCATTTTAGCATTGCTGTGGGTGCTCTCCTGCTTTGCGTTGATCGCGTAGTAGCGTGTTCTGATTCCATTCTGCTTTAACACCCGTTCCCTGACCTGGCTTTTCTGTCCGTTGATGGTGCCCAGGTAATTTTCCATTTCCTCATTGTCTATAGGTTCATTGGGTAAAAATGTTCCAAGCGAGGTGATATATACTTTTTTTGTCATGATCTTTTTTGGTTAATCGAGCTCTCAGGAAGTAAATGTATGAGACCCTCCTGTTTGTTAAAATCGGATTTTACAATTTTACGGACTTTTATATTTTACTATAAACTGCGTTATTTTAATAATTTAAAGTATTTTGAGGGTATATAACGGACTTTATAAATGGACCATTTAGCCGAAATAATCCATACCTTCAGCAAAGAGGATAAGAAAAAATTCAGAATTTTCTTAAACAGGTACAGGAAAAAGGACAGCCGGAAAGATCTGGACCTCTTTATATTGCTGGCTGAGGGCAACGAAAAATCAGGGAAAGAAATTCTCGGACAATTATATGCCGGCGATAATAATACAGAAGCTTATCATGCCACCCGCAAGAGATTACTGAAACAGCTGGTGGATTTTACGTCTCTTAAAACAAAGGGCAATGCTGACATGAATTCACATATTCTGAGTCTGATCACCATTTCAGAATATTTATTTGCCAAGAACCGGGAAGAGGCAGGATGGCACTTTATAGTACAGGCCGAAAAGCTCGCCCAGAAAAGTGCTCACTACGAACTTCTGAATGCTATTTTTTCCATACAGATAGAAAGATCACAATCCGAGTTTGCTCCGGATCTGAAAGAGATCATGCGGAAAAAGCGATCGTGTCAGGAGCTGGCGATCCGCGAAGACAATGCCAACACGGCAAACCAGCTGATCCGCTATGAGCTCAACAGCTCGCTGGCCACGGGTAAAGAAATAGACATAGGGGTTGTCATCCGTAAAGTGCTGAAGGAATATAATCTTACGAACGCGGTTATTCAGAATCCACGGCTGATGTATAACCTTGTGGCAATTACGCGTACGGCCATCCTGGCAAAAAAAGATTTCTATTCCTTCGAGCCTTACATCATTCAGCGTTATCAGGCGATCGAAAAGAAAAACATATTCAATCAGTACAACCATTTCTATAAAGTAAATCTGTTGTATATGATCTGCCATGTGCTTTACAGAAATAAAAAATTCAGTCAGGCCCTGGAGTACCTGCGAATTCTTCATGGGAATATGCTCGATTACCGTAAGAGCCATTATTACCTGCTTTATCCTAAATACGCCCTGCTTCTTTCTGCCACCTATAATTATTCAAATAAAAACGATAAAGCCATTTCGATCCTGGAAGAGCTGCTGCTGAACAGGGAGATAAAGCTGGATAAAGCGCAGGTGCTGAACATCAATCTTAATCTGGCACTCTATTATTTCCAAAAGGAAGATTACCGGCGCCCTTCACGGCTTTTTCTGAAGATGGACACCAGGGAAAAATGGATCCTGAAAAATATGGGGCGGGAATGGGTCCTTAAGAAATCGCTGATGGAATGTATCAATCACTATGAGCTTGGCAATAACGATCTGGTTGAAAATAAAATCCGCTGGATAGAAAAAAACTTTGACGATTATTTTCAAAGGCCGGCATACAAGCGCGCGCTGACTTTTCTCTCTTTATTGAAAAAGCTGACGATTGATCCCGGGATCGCCCATACCCGCGAGTTCAGAATGCTGGTGGAAGGTTCTTTTAAATTTATTGATGTGATGCAGGAGGACCTCCAGGCGATCGCGTTCTTTGCCTGGCTCAAGTCGAAAATTCTGAAGAAGAAATTTTATCCGGTACTGCTGGAAATTGTTTCCGTTAAATAACTCCAACTATAAAGAAGCGGAGAAAGAGGCAGGGCTTAGCGCATTCTTTCTCCGCCCCGGTATTATACCTGTCCCGCTGTGCCGGAAATTTTTCTTTTGACAGCAAAGTAACAGAGCAATCCTCCGGCAAGAATAATAAGCAGCCATTCTTCAGGCTCAGGTGTTCCGCTTACTTCGCCGAAGCCAAATGAGTTCGGCTTAGTGAGATTTTCTTTTCCCGTTTCCGCTTCTCGCTTAAACCGGTCCTGCTCCTGTTCGGCTTTATCCAGCGCTTCATGCTGACGTGTATTCACCAGAACAATCATGGAAGAATAGGGCGTAACGATATGATTGCTTACTGCCAGAAAATGTACCTGGTCCAGAAAGCGCAGGTCTGTACCTGCTGATTTTCTTACGAGTGAATTAATATACTGTCGGGCAGCAAGGGGCTTTAGCCCTTCTGAAGTTTTGCCCGCAGGCGTACCCGACTTCCACAACCAACCATTCTCGTAAGCCAGAAATGAAGCATCGTCTTTATATAGTTTTTTCATATATATATCCTCGAATGCATCCGCGATCTTCTTTACCGGTTTACCACCCGACTTTTGAATGGTTTCCAGAAAATTATCTTCGTAGGCATAAGCCGCTTTATCGCCCAGGTGCACGACATAGAGAGGAAATGGCAGGGACAAAGCTTTCAGGGAATCATCTCCGATCTCATAGCTGCCTTCGTCGGTCAGGAAAAATGCTTTATCATACTTTTTGCCTGCACTCAGGGAATCGAACTGATGAAGCATCTTCAGCGCATTGACAGATCCGAAATAACTTAGTTCGCTGAACTTTATATCATTTACTCTGGCCGGACTCATACCAGCCAGGTAAATGTCCGCCTTCACGTTCTTTTCTTCCAGCCATTGCATGGTTTGTTCCAGTTCTTTGCGCACATGATTCATGCTGTAAGAAAGGTCGATAATGACAGCCGCAGAACCGGAAGCAGGTGTAGTATCTGATTTTGAAAGTTGAGGCCTGGATGTTGAAACATACATAGAGTCCGATAAGGTGTATCCGTACATTCCTTTTGTATCCAGAGGCTTGGATTTAATCGCGGCCGGAAGCCAGTCTTCGTCATTTTCCTTTTCAATGGTTTCATCACCCATTTTGCTGATCGTCGCTTCGCTGCAAAAGACATTTCTCCGTTGAGAAGCCTGCGGAAGAGGCCAACTGCCGTTTTCATCTTTCATTACTGTATAACTCAGCCATAAATGCAGCTTCGGGCCTTCGATGACGGTGCGGTCTGCCCGTCTCCGTCTTCCGGTTTGGTAATTATATTCCACTCTTTTCGGAAGTACCGGAAAAGCGCGCAGTCTGTATTGTCCCGGCCCCACCTGCTCCAGCAGGGAAGGATCCACTCGCTGCTGCACTTCATTTTTATACACCTGCTGCGCAGCACCCCGGGGAGATACGCGGAACGCGAATTTTTTGACTGTGCTGTCATCACTCAGCCATAGACCGCTAAGGACGGCATTTTCAGGAAGGCTGAAATAATAAAGCACTTCCTGCTGCTGATAGGTTTGGTTCTGGTAGGATTCACTGAGTTCCACTTCAGCGATATCCCCATACTCTGTAATAGTGAGACGCTGATCTGTCACCAGCACATTCTCTTCGCCGACGTTCAGCAAGCCCGCTTCTACCTGGTCTCTTTCCGAAGTAGCATTCAAGGCATTTTTGATGGCCGCTTTTTCTTCTTTCTGAATCGGGCTGTCAAATAATTTTTCATACCACTTTGCCGCCTCCACCTCATCCTGCCATAGGTCGGCCCCGGAATAAAGAAATGGTTTAAGAACGACGTTGTTGCAGCTTTGCAGGAATTCATAGTCTTCACGCTTTCCGCCGAAGACATCTCTATAAAGAGAACGCACATTATTATTTCTGTTTTCCTCACAAAGATACCGGTAGGAGCCCAGGTAGGCATTCAGTAATCCTTCACGGATCTCCTCTTTGTCCTCCGAAAAAGTGGCCACATCTTCTTTCGTCCAGGCCGACGCCTTCAGTTTTTCCAGAATTCCCTCCTGCGGCTGGTTCCAGTTAAGCCAATAGAACAGAACTAGATTCATGGTAAAAAATGATCCGGTGATCAACGCTGCTTCTTTGATACCAAAGCGGAGCGTGTAGTTTTTAAAATTTCTGAGGAAAGATTTAATATATAAGGTGATCAGAGCGAAAGGCAATCCTATCA
>JBJMLY010000613.1:0-5249 GCA_045805025.1 Cytophagaceae bacterium
ATCAATAGCGGCGGTCAGCAGCGTACCAGTCAGGGTGTGGATGTAGAGACTACAGGCGACGCCACAGGTACGTATAATGTTGGCTGGACAGGAGCCGGAGAGTGGCTGAAGTATACGGTGAATGTTACCACTGCAGGCACTTATAGTTTCCAGGCCAGAGTTGCTTCTCCGAATACGGGAAAATCCTTCCATGTGGATATCGATGGCAATACGTTTGCTACTGTGGCGGTACCGAATACGACAGGCTGGCAGACTTATCAGCTTACACCAGCGATCACGACGCCGAATCTTACCATAGGAAATCATACCATGCGTATTTACATGGATACAGACGGGTTCAATTTAAATTATGTCAGCTTTACATCCACTACGGCTGCCAAGCCAGTGATTACGAGCGCGACAACAGCTTCGGCAAGCCTGGGTGCCCCCTTCAGTTATACGATCACGGCAACGAATACTCCGACGAGCTACAATGCTACTGGTTTGCCGGCAGGGTTAACTGTCAATACTTCAACAGGTGTGATCAGCGGAACTCCAACCAATGCCGGAAATTCAAACGTTACCATTACCGCCAGCAATACAGCGGGAGGGAATTCGGCAACGCTGGTGATTTCGGTTACTGCCGCCACAGATCCTTTGGGTGTGATTACCTGTTACAAAGCACCTGCTGCGATCACCGTGAATGGTAATTTATCGGAGCAGGGATGGAATGTCAGCAGACAATTTTCCAAAACAGTATATGGTGCTGTCAATAATACAGCCACTTTTGGTGTGCTTTGGGATAACACAAATCTCTATATCGGCGTAAAAGTATTGGATGCCAACCTGTATTCTGATTCACCCGACTGGTGGGAGGACGATGCCGTCGAAGTATATATTGATGCCAACTACAACAGGCTGACTACCTACGATGGCTTTGACAACCAGATTATCAAGGGTTACAATAAGAGCGGAGTGTCCACGAAACTTGCCATCAACGGTCTGCAGCATGCATGGGCAGCTACGGCGGGTGGTTACACCATAGAGCTTGCCGTGCCATGGTCGCAATTGGGAATCAGTGCACCGGCACCGGGACTGAATCTTGGTTTTGACATCAGCTACGACGACGATGATAATGGCGGGTCAAGAGAAGGACAGGCGGCGTGGAATGGTACTGTAGATAATTATCAGAACACAAGTGCCTTCGGCAAGCTGACATTGAATGCCGGAATTGCTCCAAGGTTTGGCGGACAGCAATCATTGTCAGCGCAGGAAAGCAGTGTAAGTATTTATCCGAATCCGGTGACCAGCCAGAATCTTACCGCTATCGTACCTCTAGCCTGGAGCGGCACAGCCAATGTGTCCGTTTGGAGTGCCACAGGAATTTTGGTGCATAGCAGTGAGCAAGAAATTGTGAACAATCAGTGCCAGTTAAATCTGCTGGATCTGAAGTCTGGAATTTATTTCCTTCAGATTGGAAACGGAGGAAATATGGTTACTGAAAAGTTCATTGTACAATAATTATTCACATCAGCGGACTGCTTTAGGTTCGCTGATGTTGAAACAATATTTAATAATCTTTCTATGATTTACATCAGGTCCGGACAAGCTTTTAAAAAATACCTTTATGTATTCTCTCTGCTCTTAAGTTGCGGCACAGTTTCTTTCGCGCAGGCTCCCGCCCAAACCTACTGGTGGAACGATGCTGTTTTCTACGAAGTTTTCGTGCGCAGCTTTAAGGACAGCAATGGAGACGGCCAAGGCGACTTGAGCGGACTTATCGGAAAGCTGGATTATCTCAACGACGGAGATTCATCGACGCATACCGACTTAGGTGTTACAGCACTCTGGCTCATGCCTGTCATGGAGTCTCCGAGTTATCATGGCTATGATGTTACGGACTACAGAACCATAGAGCATGACTACGGTACCAATGCCGATTTTCAGACATTGATCACGGAAGCGCATAAACGGGGCATCAAAGTGATCATCGATTACGTCATGAACCATACTTCTTCACAACATCCCTGGTTTCAGTCTTCCGCCAACTCTTTATCTAATAAAAGAGACTGGTATGTATGGCAGAACAGCAATCCCGGGACCACTGGTCCATGGGGACAGCAAGTCTGGTATGCTAAAAACGGAGCCTACTACTATGGAATCTTCTGGTCCGAAATGCCTGATCTGAATTATACCACACAAGCGGTTAAAGATACCATGTTTGATATTGCACGCTATTGGTTACAGGATATGAATGCGGATGGATTCCGGCTCGATGCGGCTCCTTATATTATTGAGAACGGAAGCACAATGCAGCATACTCCGGAAACTATCCAATTCTGGGAAGACTTCAGGACTTATTACAAGTCGGTCAAGTCAGATGCTTTTTCCGTAGGGGAAGTCTGGACATCGACCAGCATCGTTCAGCAATATGTTAATAACAGCGGGCTCGATTACTGCTTTGAATTTGATCTTGCTTCTGCTATCGTGACGGCAGCTAATACGGGAAACAATGCAAGTCTGCAAACTCAGATCAATACTGTGATATCGAATTATCCTTCTTTACAATACGGTACTTTTCTTACGAATCACGACATGAATCGTGTGATGGATCAGCTGGGAAAAAATACCAGCAAAGCGAAAGTAGCTTCGGAGCTTCTGCTTACACTGCCTGGTGTTCCCTATATCTATTATGGAGAAGAGATCGGTATGACCGGGAGCGGTGCCGATGAAAATAAGCGTACACCTCTGCAATGGAATAACAGCACGCAGGGAGGCTTCACTACAGGAACTCCTTGGCGCCCGGTAAATTCAGACTTCACGACAAAAAATATTGACAGTCAGCAGCGCGACACAGCTTCTTTGTGGAATAATTACAGAAGACTTATTTCCATCCGGAATAATCAGAGCGCACTGAGGAGAGGCGATTATAAAATAGTCACTCCTTCTGTTTCCTCTGTTTTTTCTTTCCTGCGTCAATACCAGAATGAAAATGTTCTTGTGGTTTCGAACACCGGTGCAGGTGCTGCTGCGAATATTCAGCTGAGCCTGTCCGCATCAGGAATTACCACGGGCAATTATGTATTGGTTGAATTACAGAGCGGAGCTCAGGTGCCTTTGAGTGTCGATGGTACGGGAAATTTTTCAGGATTAACGATTAATCAGATCCCTGCCAGGAGCACATTTATTTATAAGGTACTGGATGCTTCGGATGTGGCCACCTCCGTCATCTTTCAGATTGATATGAATGCCATGATTGCCAATGGTGATTTTAATATCGCTACCGACTCGGTCGATATTGTTGCGGGCTTCAACAGTTTCGGTGCGGATTCTCTGACTGTACTGGATGATATGGATGGAGATGGAATCTATTCGGTTGCGATTTCAGGAATGAATATCGGAAGCAACATTGATTATAAATACCGGATCAATGCTGTAAATGACGGGCGAGAAGAATTTCCCAACAGCAGTTTTTTAAGGCAATACCTCGTACTCGAAGGAGAAAATACGGTAAAGGATAGCTACCAGAAGCAGTCTGTCACCACGCAGATTAATAATCCGCTTGAGCAAAAGATCGCTGTTTACCCTGTGCCTTCGGGCAAGGAAGTATTTGTTGAACTCTCTGAAAGTTTCACCGGCACAATCCAGTTTCGCATAACCGATTTGCTGGGCGTGGAAAAAATAGCTTCTTCCTTTGCTTCTGCCGGAGTTCAGAACATCTCCTGTGAAGAGCTTCCTGCCGGAGTTTATCTCCTGACTTTAGACTGTAATAAGACCAGCAAGGTCTTTAGAATTGTGGTTCAGAAATGAAAAGGAAAATTCTTTTTTCTCTTTTTCTATTTTTAGGGACAGTTGCCTCAATCGAAGCTGCTCCCGTTGCATCAATTGTACTGTCAAGTCCTTTTGTTATCAACAACCTTACTCATTTTACGGTAACAGATCCAAACAACGAACCCTACACCATTCAAACGATGATGGGAGGCCTGCAGTGCCGGCAGATTCCCGGCAGTAAGTATGGCTATTTCAATGTAAACGATGCGACAATCAGCTCTGCCCAGAATAATTTAATTTTCACGATTACTTATTATGATAACGGTACCGACGATGTGAGCTTTCAGTATAATGCTGGCGGCGGCTCCGACTATACAAACGTCAGCATCAGAAAAACAGCGACCAATACCTGGATTACCGCCACGATCGCGTTGACAGATGCCTCGCTGAGGAATGCCCAGAACAACGGTGCCGATTTCCGGATCGGGACTACGCCGGGTTATGATAATTATATCAGGCAGATTACAGTCAGCATCGGAACATTAAATCCTGCCGCTGAACCCATACCTTCCACCACAGGAAGCTCCTATTCGGAATTTGCAGGAAAGTCTGTGGCCGGTTACCAGGTCTGGTTCAGTACGGGTACTCCTTCATCCGGCTGGTTTCATTGGGCTGGGGGGGCGCAGCCTTCGGTGGGCCACCTGAATTTTGAAGTGTATCCCGATGCTTCGGAATATGCGGCTTCAGATCTTACGCAGACCGGCTTTGCCAATCTCGGCGACGGCACCTCTTCCAGACTTTTTAACTCATCCAATTCCGGAGTAATCAATAAACATTTTGACTGGATGAAAACGGCCGGAATAGATGGAGTAGCGCTGCAACGATTTATCAATGGGATAGGCTCTGTAATTAATCCTTCACCCGCGGCATCGCCCCTTAAGGTAAAGGCCGCTTCTGAAGCGAACAACAGGATTTTTTATGTCTGCTACGATATCTCATCCAGCGGACTGGACAATACCTGGGACGATATCATCCGATTTGACTGGGTATATAATATCGAACAGGCCTATGCGCTGACATCTTCTCCTGCCTATGCTACTGTTAACAACAAGCCAGTGGTGGAACTATGGGGAACGGGATTTACGGGAAATCATCCCGGTACGGAGCAGGAGACTATCGACCTTATTAATTTTCTCAAGTCACGCGGATGTTATGTGATAGGAGGTGTACCCACCTACTGGAGAACGCAAAACAACGATTCGAAGCCTTCGTTTTTAAACGCCTACAAAACGTACGACATGATTTCTCCATGGTCTGTAGGACGTTTCGGGGATGTACCCGGCGCCACAAATTTTAAAAACAACCTGATCATTCCGGATAAAACCTATTGCGATCAGAATAATATCGCGTACCTGCCTGTCATTTTCCCAGGGTTTTCATGGTCGCAGTGGAACAACAGCTCCGCGAATCCTCCGAATGCCATTCCCAGAAAAGCGGGC
>JBJMLY010000614.1:0-1780 GCA_045805025.1 Cytophagaceae bacterium
GGTAAATTTTATCAAAATACTAAGGGTTGGGTCGGCACAAAAAAAGGTGATTCATTTAAAAAAGAAGCAACCTTTCGTTATAAGTGGACATACATTAAAGTAAGTGAGAAAGATTACGATATAACAACAAAGAAATTTTTAAAAGAAATCTTGTACAACCCTTAATCCTTCCCTCCTCTTTAACATAGCTTTGTCATTCAGGAGGAACCTTGTCAGACTCTGCCCGAAATCTTTATTTTATTCAGCTATGAAAGACCATCAATACTTTGTTTACATCACTACCAACCCGGCAAAAACAGTACTTTACACTGGAGTAACTAATGACCTGGAAAGAAGAATGCAGGAGCATTATGAGAGCCAGAAAGCTTTGCAGGGAAATTCTTTTGTTATAGACTCATTTGGTTTGAGGCATTCAACGATATCAATGAAGCGATCGATCGTGAAAAAGAGATTAAAGATCTGAGCAGAGAAAAAAAGGAAGCTTTAATCGCTGAATTGAATCCAAAATGGAATGTTTTCAGAATTTAAGGCTTGTTTGCTGCCAGAGTCTAACAAGGTTCCTCCTGAATGACAGTATTTAATACCTTCAGTAGTCCCTCAAACCAAGCCAACAATCCCTGCAAATCGCAGAATTCAAGGCTTATTTTGACCTCCTCATGACTCAATACTCATGACTCACGACTAATTTCCTATTTAGCCTAAAATTCCCTAATTTTGCCCCGCTAAAAACTATTCAACAATGACAACAATGACGTTAAATCCGGTCTCTGCAAGACTCAATGCATTATCTGAATCTGAGACACTTGCCATGACCAAAAAAGCCAGAGAACTGGCTGAACAGGGACACAAAGTAATCAGCCTGAGCGTAGGCGAACCTGATTTTCAAACTCCTCAGCATATAAAAGACGCCGCCAAGAAGGCCATCGACGACGGATATACATTCTATACCCCGGTTCCAGGATATCCTGACCTGAGAGCCGCTATTGCGAATAAACTAAAACGCGATAATAATCTTGAGTGGGCAGCCGAAAACATCGTAGTTTCTACAGGTGCAAAGCAGTCCATCGCCAACGTACTTCTGAGCATTATCGACCCGGGAGATGAAGTGATCATTTTCGCTCCATACTGGGTAAGCTATATTGAAATGGTGAAACTGGCCGAAGGAACACCGGTAATCATCAGCGCAGGCATTGAAAAAGATTTCAAAGTAACCGCAGAGGATCTGGAAAAAGCGATCACTCCTAAAACCAAGGCGATCCTTTTCTCAAGCCCATGCAATCCTACCGGAGCTGTATTCAGCAAAAAAGAGCTGACAGCCATTGCCGATGTGGTAGCGAAGAACGAGCGTATCATCGTCATCGCTGACGAGATCTATGAATACATCAACTTCGAAGGCAGTCACTTCAGCATCGGAAGCATTCCGGCTATTAAAGAAAGAGTGGTAACCGTCAACGGCTTTTCAAAAGGATACGCCATGACCGGATGGAGAGTAGGCTATATCGCAGCAGCCAAATGGCTTGCGGCCGCCTGCGATAAAATTCAGGGGCAGGTTACTTCCGGAACTTGCTCGATCGCTCAGAAAGCGGCTCTGGCAGGTGTTCAGGGTGATCTTACCGCTGCGAAAGAAATGACCAAGGCGTATCTGAGAAGAAGAGACCTTGTGCTCGGACTAGCCAAAGAAATACCTGGTATCAAGACCAATGTACCGCAGGGAGCTTTTTATGTTTTCCCTGACGTAAGCGCATACCTGGGCAAAAGCTTCAATGGGAAGACCATTGAC
>JBJMLY010000615.1:0-4250 GCA_045805025.1 Cytophagaceae bacterium
AAAAGAAAGAGCATAAAAGACCATTTTACCTGGTTGTCTTTGTTGAGAATAGCCAGGTAAGCGTTGAGCAGGATCAGTGGACCCGGAGTAGTACCATAGATTGTTTCATGCATGTCGCCTTCATCAAATGCGCCTATAATAAGTATTTTGTCTTTCGTTCGTCCGTGAATGATCTCACTGTATACCTCCTCAGGTAATCCAGGCACCATAAGGTCATTAAAGTAAACTTTGCTATATCTAAATCTTGCTGTATCAGCACTGGCTTTTATACTATCTTCCGATAAAGATGCTGTCTCCGGTGAATTTTCAAGATCGTCCCACCATATTCTTAAGTTCAGAATAAAGGAATTCATCGAAATGCGATCTCTCATTTTGTAAAACAAATAACCATTTCTGTTCAGCGTGTCTTCCGGATGCAAAGTTTCATACATGACCAAAGGAGTCGTTTTGAAATTATTTCCCTGAACTAATTTATATTTTATAAACTGATCGTTGCCTTGCTCGTAATCTGACAACGCCAGGGGTGCTTTAAATACGGGCTGGTCGGGTAGGTCATCCTCATCTCTTTTATGATAAGGGATAAGAATATTTTTTGTCTGTTTGAACTCTTCCTGAAGAAGGCTGTCGTCACGATAGTTGGACGAATCCTTAAAGAATACGTCAAGAATAATAAACTTATAGTCTTTATTCTTATTTAAACTATGAAGCAATTGGGCGATTCTGGCTCTGTCTGTTATAGGTCTCTTACCAATTATCTGTCCATCCTTATTTTTTTCATCAGCAAGAGTTTTTTCCCAGGTTAAGTCAATGAAAAGAAAATCTTTAGGGTCAGGCTGTTTTTTCTCTTTCCAACCCAGTTCACTTAGTTTTATATTCAAACCTGTTGTCAGTCTTATCAGCATCACCTCATCATCCAGAATAAGATATTGATTCAGCCAGACGAACATCACCAGCATCATCAGCAGGGAATTGATGGCACAGGCTATGTATAGCGCAGGTTTGCTTTTGAAAAGATTCATAGGGAACAGTAGTTAAAAAAAATGCGGATTAAATTAATCCGCATGATTGGCTTTTATCCATTTTTCAAGGATATCGTCGTCGGTCTTCCCGTACACATCCGTCACATATTTATGAAGCTCTTTGTCGATCTGATCGTGGTTCATGTTCTGTCCCTTGTAAACATCTTTCTGCACTTTGCATTCCTCTTTCAGGGTGGTCTCTGCCAGGAAGACAGGAGAGAAGGTCGTCACCTTGGTGGAATTGCGGGTGGCTGAATCATAATAATAAATATCCACGCTCTGAACGGTCGAAGGGTCAATCGCTGTGCCATCTACCGTGTACAGGGCTTTCTTATCAATTACCAGGTTACCGTTGTTATGCTCGATCTTCTTGCTCACGGGCTTTTCGCCGTGCATATAGCGGTAAATAAAAAATTTGGTATCCGACATCGGATATTTCTCCGCATTCAGTCTGATTGAAATATTTTCTCCTACGATCACAAACTTATCGGAGCCGAAATAATTTTTCATATCCATAACCCCATTTTCCTCCGAACCCCGGGTACTAAGGTGTGTATTGCTTTTTACCGGCAAAATGGCGCTTTGCATAAAAGCCACAAACTCGTTGTTGGCATTTTTAGTGGGGTTAGGTTTCACGGTATACTTACCCTTGGTAGGGCTCATGACTACAGCCAGATCCTCGGCAGTCGGGAATTTCAATTGGTCTTTGGGGCCAAGCTTGTCTCCTACGATCACGGGTTTACCCGTCGTTTTATTAACAACAGCTCCTTTCAGGTGGATTACATAATACACATCGGCGGTCTGTGCGACAGACTGCTGAAAGAAAAGGAGAAACAGAAGTATATATCCTGGTTTCATCGGCAGCGTGGTTTTATTGTTGTTTTAAGTAAAAAACAAATTCTCCTCCTTCATCACCCACGCTTCTTAGCGGGTTTCCGATAGGCGTCTGTTCTGAATTGTTCGAAACCGAGATCTTTACATACTGGATGATCTCCGAGCATGCAAACCTTTTCTTTTCGTTCGTGTCCAGATACTTGATAAAGTACGTGGCGAACGGACTGTTCTTGCCCGCTGTACCATCGGATACATACTCCAGTCTTCCCGAAGTCAATCCCCATCTTGATTTCACAGCTTCCACATTTTCAATATAGCCTCTGTGTCCGTCTGAGAAAAGGGAACCGGAGAAGCAGGCATCTGCCACCAGGAAGGTATGTTTGGTATCAATCGATTTCAGATATTTTAAAAGCGTAGAGTTAGGAAGGTATTCGGTTTCCTTACCCTTTTTAGCACCGACTGGGATCCAGTACCCTTCATCCAGTGCGGCGTTATAGAACCCGTGTCCGGAGAAATAGATCAGCAGGTTATCGTTGGTCTTGATCTTCGTCTTCAGTTTATTGAAAGCGGCATAGATACCTTCGATGGTTGCGTCCTGATCGTATACTTCGATCACGTTATCGTTGTCGAAGGTATAGCGGGTGGTAAGTATTCTCTTCACATCTTTGGCATCCTTCACGGCATTGCCAAGAATAGGCCAGCTGGCATACTGGCTGATGCCGATAACCAGCAGGTAATTTTTCCCTTTTGCTGCAGGATCAAAATCCAGATCGTTTCCTCCTTTGCTTGTGTTATTCTGGTTGTTTTTAGCTGCCACTTGATTCGCGTCCTTACCCTGAATTTTCAGGCTGGTGATATCCCAGATTTTTACATTTTCGAAGCAGCAGGTCAGCAGGCTTTTTCCATCGTTGCTGAATTCAACATCGTAAACAATGTTGCCAAGCTTGGTAGGAGCATAGGCCACTTTTCCGGTTTCGACATCCCAGATATTGGCGCTTTTGGAGTGGTCTCCGGCGGCCAGGAATTTTCCGTCGGGACTGAAATGCATGGACTGGATCCAGTTCGTGTGTCCGAGAATGGTTTTTGACGGTGCACCGGTGCCGGCGTCCCAGAGCTTAATGGTTTTATCGTCGCTGGCAGAGGCCAGGTATTTTCCATCAGGACTGTAGGCTACAATTCTGATCAGCTTATCGTGGGCATTGGTTGTGCTGGTCAGATTTCCGCTTTGAACATCCCAGATTTTAAGCTGATGATCTTCTCCTGCAGAAGCCAGGTGAATGCCATCCGGACTGAAACTTACTGAATAAACAGGTTTGCTATGTCCGCCAAGTGTTCTCAGTGCAATTCCGGAAACTGCATCCCAGACTTTTACGGATGCATCGGCGCTGCCTGTGGCAATGCTTTTTCCATCCTGACTGTATGTTACGCTGGAAACGGTGGCTGAGTGTCCTTTCAGACTTACGATCTCAGATCCGCTTCTAACGTCCCAGATTTTGGCCGTCATATCCTTGCTGGCCGAAACCAGCTGATGGCCGTTAGGACTAAAGGAAACCCCGAGTACCCAGTTGGTATGGCCTTTCAGGGTATTCATCATGGTGCCCGAAACCACATCCCAGAGGATAATGGTATTATCGTTACCTCCTGTGGCCAGCATTTTCCCATCCGGACTGAATGCGGCGCATATCATACCATGGGATGGCTTTTCAAAAGTTTTGGATGGCTTATCCTGGGCCTGGACGTTCAGGGAGCACAATGAAAAAATCGCGGCAAAAAGACGGATTAGATTTTTCATATTTTCGTTGGTTAAACTTTTTACAACAATGATTTAGACTTGAACAGACTGAATCGTAAACCTGTATTGATATTAATAAAATTCAGATTTTTTAGCATAGTCTCATTTCCCTGAGTGAATTTAATGTTATATCCGCTCTGCAGGAAAAGCACGAATGTATTGGAGATTTTCAGGTCAAAGCCGACGCCTCCCGTAACTCCCATAGCAACGCTGCTTACCTCTCTGGCATTATAGCGGGCAATAGTGTATTTGGAATCAATGCCGTTGGGATCATAAGGATCATACGGTTTGTTCTGATTGATGTAGGTATAGTGAGGCTGAACTCTGGCGCTGTAGAAGTTTACATTTACTTCACCATATACATAAGGGCTGAATTTTTTGGCGGCTAAAAATTTATACCGAAAATCTGTGCCGATGCTAAAATTGGCGAATCTTGATTTGTAGTTATCATCCCCGATACTGCCTACGGCAGAGCTTAGAGGGAGAGGATCTACATATTTAATGCTGACTGATGTGCCCGCATTCAATCCTACTGATAAAGAGGGATTGATATTATACTGTACTCCCAATCCCGCTTGTCCGCCATTTTTAAAATTAGGGAAAAC
>JBJMLY010000616.1:0-3001 GCA_045805025.1 Cytophagaceae bacterium
ACGAAATTGAGTTTTTTACCTATTAAAATCACTTACAATAAGACAAAACAGCAAAAACCTTAGACTAATCTTTTCGTTTAGCTCGTCTATACAGACGCTATAATATATGAAAAGAGTTTTTATTCTCATTTTAATTGCCTGTGTTACCCGTGTATTTGGCCAATGTCCATCGCCCAGATTAATGGATCAGAATATGGTAGCCAGTCAGAAACCGCTTTATATAAATAAAATTGTAAATGAGACTGATCCGGATACTTTTCTATTGACGATTTACAGTCCCAAAGACATAAATAACTATTCCATAGACTTTGGAGATGGAACCACCATAACAGGAGCATTATGGAAAGCAGGAATACCTGTATCTCATTCCTATACTATCGGAAAATTTACTCTTACTCTGCTGGAAAGCATGAATGGATGCACGGGAAAAGTATCAGGCATGGTTATCAATGACCGGAAGCCAGGCGCTACCGCAATTCCTCCGACTCTTAATATAAGTGGTTGTGTACCCCATGCTCTTACCTTTGTCAACAATACTACAAACGCTTCTCCCATGACAAAATTCAGATGGGAGTGGGGAGACGGCACTATTGACATGCAAGATGCTTCAGGTATTGGACAACCGATAAGCCATACTTACCTCTCGGCAAAAGGCGGATGCGGAAAAGTTGTTAAAATCACGGCGATCAGCCTTTCTGATTCAAGCTTCGCCACCTATGGGCCTTATGATTTCTGGGACGTAGATGTGACCATTGTAAAGGCATCTGCCGTTAATATCTGTGCCGGACAATTGCTCAGTTTTTATGATTCTACAAAATATAACTGCAATAAAAGTAACCGCTATATCCAATGGGATTTTTCAGAAGCAGGCGGACCGGTAACATCATGGCTACCCAATACCCCTCAGAATAAAATCAGAAAGAATATTATTGACGGCACGGCGGGCCAGAGTTACACTATTTATCTTTCAGACTCGAACTCCTGCGGCATTAAGAAATCATCTGTAAAAGTCAACATTATTAATAGTCCGACAGCTGTTATTAGGGCTTCTTCACAAACCATTTGTACCGGGCAGACCATTCAATTTACAAATACCAGTTTTGGCGGAGCCAATCTTTTCCATTGGGACTTTGGGGATGGCACTGGCTGGACTACAGTAAAGACTATGGCTCCGATCAATCACCGTTATATTAAGTCAGGTATTTTTAAGGTACGTCTTGTCTCTGAAATTACAGGTGCTCCTTCATGCTCTGATACAGCTTCATTAACCATAGAGTCTATTTCTCTGCCACAGGTTCACTTTTCTATGGATAAGAGAGAAGGATGCGGATCGCTTCAGGTTAATCTTACGAATTTAACGGTGAATGGGGTAATCTGGGAATGGTACCTGGACAATGCCCTGATATCTCAGGCAAATACACCGCCTGCCCTGAATTTTAATATGCCTGGTGTTCATGAGATCCGCTTAAAAAGCACGAATAAGGCGGGATGTTCAGCCATGTCTTCTTCAGCCGTCTTTATTTATCCCGAAATAAACGTGGATGCCTCGATAGAAAATTCATGTGCCGGCACTCCAGTAAAACTCACGAATCTTTCGTCTTTTACTTCAGCGATGCCCAAAGGTGGAATTTTAAGAGAACAGTACGATAGCCCTTCAAAACCCTATCTTCTTAACTCAATATCGAATATAGGGGGTATAGCTGATATCAGCGGAGTTCTCTACTCATTTGAGACTGTAAATAATCCAGGAATAGATTATGCTTCCAGAATGAGGGCTTTTATCTATCCTCCCATCTCCGGCAATTATACATTCTGGTTAGCAGCCGATACTATCGCAGAGCTATGGCTGAGTACAGGAGATTCCACTAGCGGCAAAAGAAAAATAGCTTTCACGGAGGCCAGTACGGGGTTCAGGACCATTGGCGCTTATGCCACCCAGCAATCTTCACCCATATATCTTGAAGCTGGTAAGTATTATTATGTAGAAGCCCTGACCAGAAAAGACAGGCAGTTCAATGATTATCTGTCGGTGGGATGGACAATCCCGGATGGAAGAATTGATATGCCTATACCAGGCCAATACCTTGCCCCATTCAGCACAGGATGGAATCTTAGTCAATACATTTGGAGCTTTAACAATGGAGAAACCTCTCTGCAAAATAATCCGTACTATACCTTCGCCTCTCCCGGTCTTTACTCGGTAACACTCTATGAAGGATCGGCAAAATGTTCTGCGGCGAAAACTTTTCTGGCAAAGGTAAATCCTTCTTCCAAAACTGATTTTGAATTGAGCGATACGGCAGGCTGCACTCCATTTAAATTTACGCTTACAAACAGATCTTCCAACGCTACGAAGTCTTTTATATATTTTAGCGATAGTTCACAGTTATCTCAGAATAATCAATGGTCGGCCTTTGATCATACTTTTACCAATAATTCAAGATCTGCAAAAAAATATTTTATAAAGATGGTCACCGAGTCTCCTGATGGCTGTCTTGATTCATTAACCAAGTATGTTACCGTTTACCCTGGACCCGACGCAGATTTCTCCTACCAACTTACAAACGGCCATTGCAGTCCGGTTGGTTTATCGCTGCAGAATTTATCATCCGGCTCCTCTGCATACCACTGGAATTTTGGAAACGGCGACACCCTATCCTCAACTCTTTCTTTTTTAAATTATAAGCTGGAAAATAAGACCGGTCATATCATCTATGATACTATTACCTTAAGAGCCTACTCAGCAACAGGATGCTATACCGAATCAAGAGAAGTTATAGAAGTTTTTCCGGAACCCGCTATTGCTATCTATTCTTCCGATTCTGCATGTCATCTTCAGCCAGTACAATTCAGTGCCGATCCTTTATTGTCTGATCTGCACTGGACATTCGGAGATTCTCTTGTTTCTCAAAAATCGCCTTCTTTTAGTTTTAAGAATTACGGAAATACAGCTATTGATTATAAGATTCAGCTCAAAGCCACCTCCGTTTTCGGATGTACG
>JBJMLY010000617.1:0-1804 GCA_045805025.1 Cytophagaceae bacterium
AAAATAATAGCCCGCTTCAGTTCATCATCTGAATCAAAAAAAGAGGGTCCGTGAACGGACCCTCTTTTTTTGATTTCGTCCTGGGCTTAAAATTCCTTCACCTTGAAATTTCCGGGAATGGTATAGACCGAATCCGGAATAGCAGCATTTTCTTGGATCGAGACCGCTTCTGTACGAAATTTAAAATCTGCAACTTCCGTGCTTAAAAAAAGCATGATGTGAGCCCAGCCCCCTTTCCTTGCTTTGATTCCTCCGCTTTCCATGGAATAAACTTTACAGGGCTTTCCCGCATACATGGTGTCTTTTTCCTGTCGCACTTTGTTCTCTTTCTGCATTTCAACAGGCATGTCTTCCACGTCAAACCGTTCTTCCGTACCTGCTCTGGAGGCTTTACGTTTGGCACCTGTCTGTGTGTTATAATCCAGCGTATAAAAGCTGCCATCGTTGCTGTTGACCCATTTTTCTACAAGAATTCCTTTGCTGTAAATAAAGCTTACTTCCTTATTTCCGAATTCGTCAAAGAAAACAATTTTGCTGCTGCGGGGATCTTTTCCTGAAACTGTAAAATGAATGATTCCGGAACGAAGCTCGTATTTTTTATAGGCCGGTTCAGGCATACCAGTTTCCTGTGAACTCCGGCTTGTGTCTTTTATCGCCAGACTATCGCCGGATCCTGCTTTATCATTGTTTTTATCAGAGCAGGACTGAAGGATAGCCAGCGTGATAAAAAGCAGACAAATCCTGATATTCATTTTATTCATTCTTAAATTTAGCAAAAGGATGGATCAGATAATATATAAAGACCAATATTGATGAAAGTTTTCAAAGATCAGATGGGTAATGAAATAGGGCTTTCCGGGCTGCCTAAGCGGATTATTTCCCTGGTGCCTTCGCAAACAGAGCTGCTCTTTGATCTTGGCCTTGAATCTGAAATAGCAGGAATCACCAGATTCTGCATACATCCTCATGAAAAAGTAAAGCATATTCCTAAAATTGGAGGCACGAAGAAATTTGACTTTGAAAAAATTTCTTCTCTTAATCCGGATCTCATTCTTGGGAATAAAGAGGAAAACTACCGCGAAGGTATTGAAGCCCTGCAAAAGAAATTCCCGGTCTGGATGAGTGATATCAAGGATGTTTACGACGCCTTGTTTATGATTCAGTCCATCGGGGAAATCACCGGAAGAGAAGAAGAGGCATATCCTATCGCATTCGGCATTAAAAGGAAACTGGCCGATTATCGCGCACCTTATCGTTTAAATGCTGCCTACTTTATCTGGAAAGATCCCTATATGTGCGCCGGCGGAGAAACCTTCATTCATGAAATGCTTAAAATAGCAGACTTCAATAATGTATTTGCAACTCAGAAAAGATATCCACTTGTGTCCGAAGAAGATATCAGAACATGCAAAGCCGATCTGATCCTTCTCTCGTCCGAACCCTATCCCTTTGTGGAAAAACATCTCGATGAATTCCGGCAACTTTGTCCTAAGGCCCTCGTACTATTGGTAGACGGCGAGATGTTTTCCTGGTATGGCAGCCGTCTTCAGTATTCAGCGGAATATTTCAATGCCCTGGAACAAAAGATCAGCTCATGGTTAAGCCATCAAACATACAATCCACTCACTTAATTTCTCTGCAAGCCGTCGTTTGCCTGCTCTTCATTCATTTTTATTCATTCGCTCAGAACGATCAGCAGGCCAGAGCCATGCTGGATAAAGGAATTGCAGAATATAATTCCGGACAATACAATAGCGCACTCACCGATTTTTCCATAGCCATCGATATTCAACCCGGCTACGAA
>JBJMLY010000618.1:0-6399 GCA_045805025.1 Cytophagaceae bacterium
AGCACAATGGCTTCTGGTATGCGGAGTCTCTCATCGCTTCATCGAACGATAAGTTGGCAAACAACCAGCCAATGCACTTGCCTCTTCCTAATTCAATTCCTAATCCTGCCACCAATATACGTCTCGTTTTAACAGGTATTTATTTTCATAGAGATGATAATTTTTATGAATATACCTTGGCAAATCGATCGTCATCTGATTTAAATAATACCTATGGGGTAAATATAAATTCTGAAATTAATGTTTTTGCGCAATGGCATGGTCTTTATGGAAGTAACGGAGGGGCAGGAGGAATTGCTGCCTGTATAGGTCCTTGTTCAATTCCATGGGCTAAACTGGTAGGGATCTGGAATACTTCAACCAGCGGCCATGCTCCATGGGAGATGGGAGGATGTTTAAATCATGAAATTGGCCACAATTTAGGCTTGCTGCATACCCAACAGGATGCGCTTATTGATACACCCACTCATGCTGATCTCTGGTCTTGTAATAACCCTTCAGGATCTAATAATCTGATGGATGGCAACTGTGAAAAGGATGCTATTACACCCTTGCAATTAGATATGATGCATCATGTGCTGGATAATTATTATGCAAATTATGTGGTTTGTTGTACAACTGTTCCTGTAACAGCTGCCTTTAGTATGAAATCCACGGTGGCTAGCAATGAGAAATTGTATCTTGATGGATCCTGGAGATGGGGTAAATATGAGACTGGTTATACGATTGATATTTACCAAACGGATGCTTATGGAAGTCAGACCAATTTTGGAGATTCTTATTCCCAGACGTTCTCCGGCCAGTATGGTTTAATAGACCTTAGTGATCTTTATACGTTTGTACCGGGTAATTTTTACAAGATTAAGTTAACCGTTTTAGGTTCGGGATGTAATTCAGGCGATACAGAGGAAGCATGGGTGAAAATAGAATTTTAATGATTATAAAACTAAAGCAAAAAGCCGGATAATTACCCGGCTTTTTGCTTTATAACCTTAAAACGTACAACGAATACGTGTTATCTCTTATATTTCCTTCCCTTCAGATCCTCCATAATCCGGATCAGGTCGTTGTTGATCGGTTTCTTTTTAGAGATACAATCCTTGAATGGAGTATAGCAAAGCGTTCTGTTGATGACGCCGGCCATGACATTGGTTTTTCCTTTGATAAGTCCTTCCACGGCGCCAAGACCTAAACGGCTGGCGAGTACTCTGTCGGCCGCTGAAGGCGCTCCTCCTCTTTGTACGTGCCCCAGGGTGGTAACCTTGGTGTCAAGCCCTGGAAGTTCTTTTTTTACCTTCTCGGCTATATTGGTCGCTCTTCCGATCTCATCGCCTTCGGCCACGATAATGATGTGCGAAGCCTTTGAATGACTGGTTCCGTATTTCAGCTTGGAGATAACATCCTTGATGGAGGTTTTCGTTTCAGGCATCAGAGCCATTTCGGCACCACCGGAGATGGCAGACCTTACGGCGATATAGCCGGTATCTCTTCCCATTACTTCGATGAAGAAGATACGCTCATGCGCATCGGCCGTATCGCGGATCTTGTCGATCGCGCTCAAAGCTGTATTTACGGCGGTATCGTAGCCGATGGTAAAATCGGTTCCGTATAAGTCGTTATCGATGGTTCCAGGAGCTCCGATGCATGGTATACCGTATTCCTTGTGAAAAATCTCAGCTCCGGTAAATGTACCGTTGCCTCCGATGGCTACCAGTCCGTCAATTTTGAATTTCTTTATATTCTGATACGCTTTTTTGCGTCCTTCCTTGGTTCTGAATTCTTCGCTTCTGGCCGACTTAAGAATCGTACCTCCCTTTTGAATGATATTACTCACAGAGCGGTCGTCCATTTCCACAAAGCTTCCATTGATCATTCCGTCATAGCCTCTGTAAATACCATACACGTCGACTCCGAAATAATGAGCGGAGCGAACCACGGCCCTGATGCAGGCATTCATTCCCGGTGCATCACCTCCGGAGGTTAAAACTGCAATTCTTTTCATTGTTGTTGCCATACACTATAATTTGCGCCCAATTTTAGCAAAAAAAACTCTGTTTTAAAATTATCTGAACAAGTACTATAGAAATATACCTTTATTATGTGGATATCTTAAGGAAAATATTTTTTATGTTCCTAAAAAGCACCTTATTAAGTAAAATGATGTAAAAAATGGGTCCTGTTTTTATTTTTTCTTCTCTTTTACCAGCAGAGACCATACTTTTTTAAGCGTATCGTTTATTTCGGGCGATAAATTCAGGGCAAGGATAGGCGCAAAGAAAACAATGCTTGCTACTGTAGAACTGAAAACAATACTGAGGAAAGGATTGCCGGGTTTGGGTAAATAAAAAACCAGGAAGTAGGCAGCAAGTCCGGTAAGGATAATAAGTCCTGTATGCCAGTTAAATGGCTGTAGTTTATACATCACATAGAGGTAAATGTATTTAATGATGTTGTAGATAAATACAGAAAAGGCTGTTGCGATGGCAGCGCCTAAAAGTCCGTAGAGCGGAATAAGCAGGTAATTCATTCCTATGGTAATCAATGCCAGGATAATAATTGAATATAACCCGAACCGGTAATGCTTCGAATAGCTGATAATTTCTCCGTTCATGCCGGTAGCCATATCGAAAAGCTTGGCAAGTCCGATAAAGAAGATCACCCACTTTCCCTGTATATAAATTTCCTTTTTTGGAATGAATTCGAAAAGCTGGTCGATGTTCAGCCAGAGAAGCAGAAACAGTGCTCCTCCGATGATCAGCAGGTTAAGCGCGCTTTTCTTGTAAAGCTCATCTACTTTAGCCAGATCATTGATTTTCCAGGCCTGGGAAAGCAGGGGGTCGGCAATCTGGTTTAAAGATCGTTTTGGGGTTTCAATAATGGTAGCGATGTAAACGGCCAGTGCGTATACTCCGGTTTCATTCAATCCCATCATGCCGCTCAGCATAAAGCTGTCGATCTTTAGTACCACCAGGTTGGCGGCTCCGCTGAAAAGGGAAAAGAATCCAAAGGACATCATGCCTTTGAACAGATCGGGCGACAGAAAATTAAAATCGGGTTTTATGTGGATCTGATTCAGGCGCTGGATGTAAATCAGCAGGACAAAGAAGGCCATCGCGTAGCTGGCAGCGAACAGGTACCAGAATTGATGGATGCTGAGCAGATGAAAGGCGAACAGGATCAGGATCGCCAGCAGCAGAAGGCGGATCAGGATTTCTTTCACAAAGTTGCTGAAGATCACTTTCAGAAAAGACCGGATGTAGGCATCCAGAATATTCGTGTAGAGCATGAAAAAAGCAATTGGGAAGATCAGGTAATAATACTCAAGGATGAGTGGTGATTTATCCCGGTAAATTCCAAGAAGCTCGGCCTTAAAAAAAAGGAAAATAAAAACGAACAGCGTAAAGCCGACAAAGGGAATGGTGCTGACGATAAACAGAAAGCCGTTATGCTTTTTCTCCTCATTCCTGAAATAGGGAAAATATTTTGTGATCACTCCGTTAAATCCCAGAAATGATACCTGGGCGAAAAGCATCGAGAATTCCACCAGCACCGAGCGCAGACCGAGTTGTTCGGGTTCAAAAAAGCGGGGGAACAGATAAGCAATGTTGACAAAGCCAACGACGACTCCTATATAGGAGAGGAGAGTGCCGTAAATACTTTGTTTTTTTACAATGCCCATGAAGGTACCTTAGTTGACAAGGCGGGAAAAGGTATAGGGCATGCTTCTGATCTTGCTCAGAAAATCTTCCGTGAACTTACTGTTGATCTTTACCTTGTTAAATTTCTGTCCGAACAAGCTGTTCGTATATTCGATCTGGTATAAAAGCCGTTCGCCGTTTTCAAGAGGTTTACCTTTATGGAAACCGCTGGTGTCCACCGCGATGATCGTACCTTTGCTGCCAGTAATTTCAATCAGGTTATTGGCAGGGTAAGAAGCTGCGATCTCCTCGTCCTCAATCCTGCCGTCGCGTCTTAATTTCTTAGGCTTTTCCGTGTGCGAGCCGCGCACATAGCAATGCGGACCGTTGCCTGAATGCACATCTGTGAGATAAATAAAGAATTTTATGAATTTAAAACGGTCCATATCGAAATGGTATAGCTGTGCGGCAGCGGAGCTTGCCTTTTTCGAGAAAGGGCTGCTCCACCACATAGTGACCGAGTCATTCACAACGGCGCTTTTAAGGTAGGACTCGGCGACCGCCAGCAGCGTATGATCCGTCACCAGCTGTTGGGTGGCTCTGAGTTCAAAGAGATCCTGTTCGGTAAACTGATACCTCGGGCCGGCCACGTTGTTCTTATCGAATACCTGCATGGGTAGCTTATTGGGGTTGGGTATAATATTAGCTGGAGTGCGCTTGGCGAACTCGATGAGTTCATCGCAAATGGCATGGTCGGCTTTCAGCTCAAATACGTGAAAACCATTTTCTCTTATTTCTCCGACGATGTACTGAATATCCCTGGCGCTCAACTTTCCTAAAATGCCTTCGGCATGATCCCTTGTTCCTGGTTTATGGGAAGAGGCGATCATTCGGCTTACATATTCATTGATCCCGCCATTGGTATAACAGTAGAGTTTTCTGAAAAAAAGATAGGACATGTTTGGTGTGCGGCCCGTAAGCCTGAAAACAAGGTATCCCAGCCAGAAAACCGGATAATATATGAAATAGGTCGTGAAGAAATTCATCGTCAGTTCTTTTAAACGCTTTGCAAATTAATAAATTATTGTATCTGATTTCAGGATATTCTCAGGCTTGATAAACGCTTTTCCTTACCTTAGTGCCGGATCGGTCCGATTTTAGCATGCTTTTCAATTCCTTTCATTTTTTGCTGTTCTTTCCACTGGTGACCATCGTCTATTTTATGATGGCTCCGCAGTGGCGCTGGTTCTGGCTGCTGGCGGCCAGTTGCTATTTTTATATGGCTTTTGTGCCGGTCTATATCCTGATCCTCGGCTTTACCATTATCGTTGATTATTACGCAGGTATTTTCATTGAAAATTCGGAAGGCAACCGGAGGAAATGGCTTCTTGCCATTAGTCTGGTCGCCAATATCGGCATCCTGGTCGTTTTCAAATACTTTAATTTTCTGAACGCAAACTGGTCCCTACTGCTGGATCATATGGGATACACGAATCCTGTTCCATACTTGAAAATCCTCCTGCCGATAGGACTTTCTTTTCACACTTTCCAGGCGATGAGTTATACCATTGAGGTCTATCGTGGTAATCAGAAAGCGGAACGCCATTTCGGGATCTATGCTTTGTACGTCATGTTTTATCCCCAGCTGGTAGCCGGTCCGATCGAACGACCACAAAATCTGCTTCATCAGTTTTATGAAAAGCATTCTTTTAATTACGAAAGGGTGGTAGCCGGGTTAAGGATGATGCTCTGGGGATTTTTCATGAAAGTGGTTATTGCCGATACGCTGGCGCCCGCCGTGGATGTGGTTTACAATAATCCTCATCATTACGCTGGGCTTCCACTAATGGTTTCCACGGTCTTTTTTTCTTTTCAGATCTATTGTGATTTTGCCGGATATTCCCTCATTGCCCTCGGAACAGCTAAAGTCATGGGCTTTGAGCTCATGAAAAATTTTGATAGTCCTTATTTTTCCAAAAACATCGGCGAGTTCTGGCGCCGATGGCATATTTCTCTCTCCACCTGGTTTAAAGATTATGTATACATCCCACTGGGCGGAAACAGGGTCAGCATGCCGAAATGGTACCGGAACCTGGCCATTATCTTCCTGATCTCCGGTATCTGGCATGGGGCGAACTGGACTTATGTGGTCTGGGGCGCTTTGCACGGATTTTACTCCATTTTTTACATTGCTCTATGGAAAGATGCTGAAGCGAAGTCATGGCAGAATAGCGTTGCATTCAGGCTTGCCAGCATGCTCCTGGTCTTTATCCTCGTTTCTGTAGCCTGGGTTTTCTTCAGGGCCAGGAATGTGGAGGAAGGATGGTATATCATCGCTCACTTCCTTTCTTCTTCCCAAGGCTGGGGCGCTTATTTATCCGCTGTAAAGGCCCCTATGATTGTTCTGGATTTTATGCTGATCTTTCTTCTGTTGCTGACCGAATGGAGTATGAAGCAGGAGAAAGCCATTGCCATCTTTCAGAACAGGCCTTCCCTCAGGCTGGCATCCTATTTTATTGTTCAATACGCCATTGTGTTTAAATTATTTTACGGAGATCTTTCCCCTCACCAGTTTATTTATTTCCAGTTCTGATGAAAAAGCTCTTCTTCCGTCTGCTGCTGCTTCAGCTGCCTCTGCTCATCTTCGCGATCATTTCTCTGCCTGCGCTTCAATTGCTGTATCAAAGCGGGGAACTGATGGAGGTAGATAAAGTAATTAAGAAAAATCCTGTATTATATGGTCCTGCCTATACGCAGACTG
>JBJMLY010000619.1:0-2441 GCA_045805025.1 Cytophagaceae bacterium
CATTCCATACAGGTACAATATGTTCAGGAAGGCTACATAGGCATATAGTTCGGTTACAGCTCCGAATTCTGCGGGAAGAAGTACAGCCGTATAAAAAGGAACAAGAAGAAAATTCAGTGCTCGCCCAACTATGCTGCTAAGCCCATATAATGCAGTCTGACCCAGAAGCTTTTTTAGAACTGACAAGGAAGTTTTGAGTTTTGAATTTTGAGTTTTGAATTATATGATTGCATATCTTTTTTTGGTCAACTGCATACTGCCAACTGTTAATTATTTTCCCTTAAACTGCGCTTTCCTCTTTTCAAGAAATGCTTTCGTTCCTTCTTTAAAATCTTCGGTGGTACAGCAATTTCCGAAAGTTCCCGCTTCTGTAAGATACCCTTTTCCGTCCGAAGAAAAGCTGTTGGCCGATTTAATAACGCCGGCGATAGCCAGGGGTGCTCTCTGCGCGATTTTTTTCAGAAGCTCTTCTGCTTTTCCTATCAGCTCTGTCTGCGGATAAACATGATTGACCAGTCCTATTTCTTTCGCTTCAGCGGCGGAGATCATATCAGCAGTCATCATGAGCTCCAGCGCTTTCCCTTTGCCAACGAGGGCAGTCATGCGCTGGGTTCCTCCATAGCCAGGAACAATTCCCAGCGTCACCTCGGGTAGTCCGAATTTAGCGTTCTCCGATGCAATCCTGATGTGGCATGCCATAGCCAGCTCACAGCCTCCGCCTAGCGCGAAGCCATTCACGGCGGCGATTACGGGCTTCGGACTATTTTCGATGAGGTTAAATACCGACTGTCCGTTCAAAGACAATTTCTTTCCCTGCTCTCCGTTAACTTCTGTGATCTCGGCAATATCGGCGCCCGCTACAAATGCTTTTTCTCCGGAACCCGTAATGATGATGCCGTATACCAGGGAGTTGCTTATGCCCTCTTCAACGGCGGTTCTGATCTCGTCCAGCGTAAGAAGATTAAGCGCATTCAGTTTTTCCGGCCTGTTTATTGTAATGCTCAGGATCTGATCGTGGATACTTGCCAGGATATTCTTAAAGGAGGCCATAATTTATAGGTTTAAACAATAATACAAATTAAATGGTATTTTGTTACCCTTGCATTGGTCCGGCCTGTTTTAACGAACTATTTATTATTTGTATATTTAATGAAGCGTCCAAGAATGAAAAAGAACTATTTTTTCCTGTTTTCAATGCTTCTTCCTCTAAGTCTATCGGCTCAGCAGTCCGGCTATTCATCGGCTTTGATCGCGAAGTCTGAAGAGATGAAGACGATCAATGTGGAAAAATGTGCCCATGGCTCCTTTCACCATTGCTGCCATACCGATCTTTTTACCGAGGCACGTAAAAATCAGGCTTCTCTGACTACGCAGGCACAAGCATATTTTAAAACGACGGTGCTCAGACCAACCCTTAGCGGAACTGCGCTCGTGTATAATACACCTCATTTTGCGATTCATTATACGAAAAGCGGCCTTGATGCCGTGCCTTTGGCCGATGTGAACCCGGCCAACTCCATTCCGGACTATGTAGATTTCATGGCGGCGGTATTTGATACCGTGTATGTAAGAGCGCAGCGCGAAAAGTATACGATGCCGCCTTCCGATGGCACTGCAGGCGGGTCGGCACTTTACGATGTTTATATTCAGCAGCTGGGCGTGGGACTATATGGGTACTGCCAGCCGGAGACTCAGGTGAACGATAATCCAAACTCTCCTGCCATAGTGGAAACGGATGCGATGACCAGTTACATGGCCATGAATAATTCCTATACCTGGACTACCTCCACCGATACTTCCGTCAAAGTTACCTGCGCCCACGAATTTTTTCATGCCATTCAGTTCGGTTATGAAAGCAACGATTCGGATTTTCTTTACGAGGCTACCGCCGTGTGGATGGAAGACCATCGCTTTCCGGGACTTGACGACAATCTGCAATACCTGCCTGATTTCTTTCAGGATCCCGATGTCGCGCTTGACTGGAGTGACTATGTTGATGGCTCCGCCTATTCAGGACATTTTTATAGTTCCTGGATCTATTTTAAGCATATGACGGATTACACGGCAGACTCTATCATAAAAACAATTCTGATCAATAGTATCAATAATTCAGATCTGGTTGGGATTGATCTGGCTTTGCAGGACTATGGTAAAAATTTTAAAGATGATTTCAGGGATTTCCTGATTGCGAACCTGCTTCTGATCGATTCGCTCAATTACCCCCAGTATAGCTATCCGCGGGCCGATGTGTATAAAAATTACATCGCACAGGTACCTTACAATTTGTCAGGCCCAAAGATAGAAGGTACGATCAACTACACAGGAACCTACCAGGACTTTCTGAGCTACTCATCGGGCAATTCAAGGCTGATGCGGCTCAGCGCCGATTATATTAATATATTCCCGAATCAGAACTGTTATATCAATATGATACCGGTCCA
>JBJMLY010000620.1:0-5318 GCA_045805025.1 Cytophagaceae bacterium
AAGGGGATAGGGTAATAATTTTAAATGGTGAATTTTTAATTTTAAATTAAAAAGGCAACATTTAACATTTAACATTTAACATTTAACATTTAACATTTAACATTTAACATTTAACATTTAACATTTAACATTTTTTTATAGTGCTCGAGAAAAACAACAAGAAACTCATCAATGCCTGGTGTATGTATGACTGGGCGAATTCGGTTTATTCGCTGACGGTTACTACGGCCATTTTTCCCGGCTATTACCTGGCTGTGATGCCTTCCAAGCCAGAAAAGGTTGGTTTTTTAGGGATGGAGCTTTACAGTTCCACGCTTTATTCTTTTTCGCTTTCCTGTGTTTTTCTTTTTGCAGGTATACTCAGTCCTATACTTACCCCGATTGCCGATTATACCGGAAGGAAGAAACTATTCATGCAGATCTTCTGCTATCTCGGAAGCATCGGCTGCGCGTATCTTTTTTTCTTTCATCCGGATGATCAGCATATACTTTCGGGTTTTGTTATTACCACGTCCATACTGGCCTTTATGCTGGCGGGCATTGGCTATAGCGGAAGCATCGTGTTTTATAATTCCTTTCTGCCTGAAATAGCCACGGAGGATCAATTTGACAAAGTGAGTGCCAAGGGATTTGCGATGGGGTATATCGGCAGTGTTCTTCTTCTTCTGGTGAACCTTGCTATGCTGCTTTTCCCTTCGGCTTTCGGCTTATCCGACGGTGATGAGGGTAAACAACTCGCTGCCCGTGTTTCATTTTTATCCGTAGGTATCTGGTGGTTTCTTTTTGCGCAGTATACTTTTTATTATTTGCCTAAAAAGACGCATAAAAAAGAATCTTCCGGTCACTGGTTGTGGAATGGCTTCAGAGAATTAAAGAAAGTACTGCACGAAGTAAAAGGTCAGAAATACCTCAAAAAATTCCTGCCCGGCTTTTTCTTTTATAACCTCGGTGTTCAGACCGTGATGTATATGGCTACCATCTTTGGGGAAGGAGAGCTGAAACTGAAAACAGAACAGCTTATCATCGTTATTCTTCTGATTCAGATCATCGCTATTGTGGGAGCAAATGTTTTTGCAAAAATCTCTTCGCGGATAGGGAACATCAATACGATTCGTATCATCATTGTTGTGTGGGTGTTCGTATGTGTGGCGGCTTATTTTGTCAGGACGGATAAACAGTTTTACGCCCTGGCGGTGGTCGTAGGTTTTATCATGGGAGGAATACAGTCGATGTCAAGAAGTACGTATGCGAAACTGATACCTGAGAATACAACAGATCACGCTTCTTATTTCAGCTTTTACGATGTGGCGGATAAATTCTCGAGTTTTCTGGGCTTATTTCTTTTCGGGGCCATTGAGCAGATCACCGGCAGTATGAGACCAAGCGCGCTTGCCCTCGGTGTTTTGTTTATTGCAGGTATGATTTTTATCTCTTTCATTCCTTCACTGAAATCTTATTATAATTCCGAAAAAGCTTCTTCAATACAATCATAGATATCCAAAAAGTGGGTAACTCGCGTAGGAAAATGTGGAAAGAGCATAAGGAAATGTCGGCTTTTACTAAGTCGGTGTTTATTAAAATTTTGGATATAGGGGTTTATTTTCTGAGTATAACACTGCCCATTTCTCTTATCGTAGTAGGATTATATTGCTATGCTTGGACAATACAAACAGAAATCGACTATTTGCTTTTTAAGCGAACTTCTCCTTTCATCATATACACTCTTATGATGCTGATTTATAAATATAGATTTCAAAAAAAATAGTTCTGATATAGAATTTTATAAGCCATATAAAAAAGCTTAACTTTACAGCCTCGCGATCTTAGCTCAGTTGGTTCAGAGCATCACGTCGACAACGTGGGGGTCACTGGTTCGAGTCCAGTAGGTCGCACAAAGAAAAGCTCTGCAGGAAATGCAGAGCTTTTCTTTTAGGTGGCACCTGAATCAATTTTATCTCTGTTTTAATTTTCAAATATTACCGCTGCGGGAGATGCCCCCAGTTTAGCGAGTGTTTTACTGAGCTCATCCACCATAGCAGGAGGACCGCAGAGATAAAATTGTTTATGGAAATCAGACACTTCCTTTTTTAAGAATCGCTCGTCAATGTATCCGTGATCATAGCCTTCCTTGTCTTCTCCGGTAAGCGTAAAAACGACATCTTTTCCAAAAGCGTCTATAAGCTCCCGTATCAGAATAATATCTTTGGATGTTTTGTTGGAGAACAGAAGTTTGTTGCCGTTCAGTTTGTTCTCTTTTTTCAACTGCCTGAGTATGGCAATAAACGGAGTAATACCAGCTCCGCCTGCAATAAAATATCCCGGGCCTTTATATTCCAAAACACCCCAGGAATCGCCTATGATTAATTCATCCCCCTTTTTTAATTTACCGAATTCCTTCGTAACCCCGTTGTGGCTTTTGTATATTTTGATGATAAATTCAAGATGCTGGTCGTCATTTAAAGAGGTAAAGGTAAAAGCACGTTTTTCGTTAACAAATCCTTCCTTGTTGATGGACACTTCTGTAGCATTTCCGGGAATGAATTTATAACCATCCGGTTTTTCCAGTATAAAGCTTTTGGTGTCGTGCGTTACCTGTGTAATGTGTACTATTCTGGCTTTGTATTCCATCGTTGTAGTTTTGGTAATTAGATGAAAAACGATGGATAAGGTTACAGGCAATCGGTTCTTTTACAATAAACATGGAAAAGAAATCCGTAAAAGCCATTAAATTCTGCCGTAATACGATTTATGAATAAATTCATGTTTCTGTCATTTCGTCTGTAAAAAATTGCTTTTCAGCGACTTGAGAAGGGGCGAAATCTTCATACTTTGTTGTTTAACTTTTGTTTAAAAAAAAGGCAGATTTATTTAAACATATTCTTCTTTTATTAGTTTTCTTTTCCTGAATCATCAGTTAGCTTTAATACTGACTGAATTTTTTACTATAAGGCGATTCAGGCTTCATCAGAATAATTCATCTGTTATGATTAAGAAAAACGACATTAAGGCACAAGACAACATTCTTAATGCAAAAGATTTGCTTAAGGTGCTGCGCGAAGTGAGAGCCGGTAATTTTGCCGTACGTATGCCCATCGATAAAACAGGCATCAGCGGTAAAGTCTGCGACACGCTCAATGAGATCATCGATCTGAACGAGAAAATGATGCAGGAATTTACCAAGGCTGAGAAGATCATTGGTAAGCAGGGAAAGCTGACGGAGCGTATTCCGCTTCCCAACAGCAAAGGCTCCTGGGGTAGCGGCATTGAATCGCTCAATACCCTGATCTCGGATCTTGTAAACCCTACCGTCGAAATCGCGCACGTAATCAGTTCGGTGGCAAAAGGAAATCTTTCCGAAGAAATGTCGATAGAAGTGGGAGGGCACGCCCTGAAAGGAGAATTTCTCCGGATTGCCAAAGAGGTGAACCACATGGTGAAGCAGCTGAACCTTTTCTCACGCGAAGTAACCCGTGTGGCCAGAGAGGTGGGGTCGGAAGGAAAGCTCGGAGGCCAGGCGAAAGTAAAAGGCGTAGCGGGTGTGTGGAAAGACTTAACGGATTCGGTAAACCTGATGGCAGGTAACCTGACCGACCAGGTGCGTAACATCGCCGATGTGACCACCGCGGTGGCCAAAGGTGACTTGTCCAAGAAAATTACGGTGGACGTAAAAGGAGAGATCCTTGAGCTTAAAAATACAATCAATACCATGGTGGATCAGCTGAACTCCTTCTCCTCCGAGGTAACCCGTGTGGCCCTTGAAGTGGGAACGGAAGGAAAGCTGGGCGGCCAGGCGCAGGTAAAAGGAGTAGCGGGAACATGGAAAGACTTAACAGACTCCGTGAACCAGATGGGATCCAACCTTACCGCGCAGGTACGTAACATCGCTGAGGTAACGACTGCGGTGGCCAAAGGCGACTTATCAAGAAAAATCACTGTACAGGTAAAAGGCGAAATTCTCGAGCTGAAAGATACCATCAATACAATGGTGGATCAGCTGAACTCTTTCTCTTCTGAAGTAACGCGTGTGGCCAGGGAAGTGGGAACAGAAGGTAAGCTGGGCGGACAGGCCAGAGTAAAAGGTATCGGTGGGGTATGGAAAGACTTAACAGATTCCGTAAACCAGATGGCATCCAACCTTACCGGTCAGGTGCGTAACATCGCGGAGGTAACCACGGCGGTGGCGAAAGGCGACTTATCCAAAAAAATCACTGTGAACGTGGAAGGTGAAATCCTGGAGCTGAAAAATACGATCAATACCATGGTGGATCAGCTCAACTCCTTCGCTTCCGAAGTAACACGTGTGGCTCTTGAAGTGGGAACGGAAGGTAAGCTCGGCGGACAGGCAAAGGTAAAGGGTGTGGGTGGTGTGTGGAAAGACCTGACCGATTCCGTGAACCAGATGGGTTCCAACCTGACTGCTCAGGTACGTAACATCGCCGACGTAACAACGGCGGTGGCTACGGGTGACTTGTCAAGAAAAATTACGGTGGATGCCAAAGGCGAGATCCTTGAGCTGAAGAAAACCATCAATACGATGGTGGATCAGCTGAACTCCTTCGCCTCTGAAGTAACGCGTGTGGCGGTGGAAGTGGGAACAGAAGGAAAACTGGGTGGTCAGGCAAAAGTAAAAGGAATCGGTGGTGTGTGGAAGGATTTGACCGACTCTGTAAACAACATGGCCTCGAACTTAACCAACCAGGTGCGTAACATCGCCGACGTAACTACGGCGGTGGCGAAAGGCGACTTGTCAAGAAAAATTGAGGTAAACGTAAAAGGAGAAATCCTTGAGCTAAAAAATACGATCAACACGATGGTGGATCAGCTCAACTCCTTCGCTTCCGAAGTAACGCGTGTGGCGGTGGAAGTAGGTTCTGAAGGAAAGCTGGGCGGACAAGCCAAAGTAAAAGGGGTGGGCGGTGTATGGAAAAATCTGACCGATTCTGTAAATCAGATGGCATCCAACCTTACAGGCCAGGTTCGTAATATCGCCGAGGTAACAACCGCGGTGGCCAAAGGCGACTTATCCAGAAAAATCACGGTGGATGTGCAGGGTGAAATTCTCGAGCTGAAGATTACCATCAATACCATGGTGGATCAGCTCAACGCCTTCGGTTCTGAAGTAACCCGTGTGGCTCGCGAAGTAGGTTCTGAGGGTAAATTAGGCGGACAGGCAAACGTGCCGGGCGTTGCCGGTACATGGAAAGATTTGACTGACTCGGTAAATAATATGGCGGGTAACCTGACGTCTCAGGTGCGTAACATCGCTGAGGTAACGACCGCGGTGGCGAGAGGTGACATGTCAAGTAAAATTGAAGTTA
>JBJMLY010000621.1:0-2538 GCA_045805025.1 Cytophagaceae bacterium
GCCCTTGTCATGATACTTGGAAAACTGCTGCACTGGTACAACCCGATCGTCTTTCCGGCGCTGTTTGGGGTTGTCGTTTTTTGCATGCTGCTGGAGCATATCCGCAGAACAAAACTGCTGGGGCTCGGCAGTTCTCTCACCGTTAGCTGGATCGCTTACCGCATCGTTGTTTTGTTCATTATCTTAATACCCTGGTATGTTTAATAAAATCGTATTGGCTGGCGGGACCGGCTATCTGGGAACAGTGTTAGCTGATTATTACAAAGACAAAGCAAAAGAGATTGTGATACTCAGCAGACAGAAGACTATGCGGAACGGAAACGTCACTACAGTAGTTTGGGATGCTGAAAACCGGGGCGATTGGGAAAACTGCCTGCAGGGAGCGGAGATGCTCATCAATCTTTGTGGCAAAAACGTCAATTGCAGGTACACCGCGAAAAACAAGGCAGCCATTTTTCGTTCACGGCTTGTACCGACAGCGCTTCTGGGTTCTGTGATAAATGAAATGACTGACCCGCCAAAACTATGGATCAATGTGGCTTCAGCCACCATCTACCGACATGCCGAAGACCGGCTGCAGGACGAGGAAACCGGCGAAGTCGGTGCCGGGTTTTCCGTGGAGGTTTGCAAAGCATGGGAGGCCGGCTTTTGGCAAACCAACACACCCAAAACAAGGAAGGTAGTGCTGCGGGTTGGTTTGGTCCTGGGCTCTTCAGATGGCGTTTTTCCCCGCCTGAAGCGGCTGGCCGCATTGGGTTTGGGTGGTTACCAGGGAACGGGTGAGCAACGAATTTCCTGGCTGCACGAACAGGATTTTGCGCAGATCACCGAATGGGTTTATCAGCACGGCATTAACAATGCCGTTTACAATTGCACTGCACCGGAGGCGCCAACAAACCGGGAATTCATGAAAACGATCCGGCAAGCTTACGGCGTTCCTGTTGGCTTGCCTTGTCCGCAATGGCTGCTCGAATTCGGCGCAAAGCTGATCGGCACGGAAACGGAGTTGGTGCTAAAGAGCCGTTGGGTTTATCCGGACCGACTGTTGGCGGAAGGCTTTACCTTTCAATATCCAAAAGCCGAACAAGCCATTCACGCGGTGCTGAGCACAAGGACCTGAGTGTTACTCGCCGAAGAATTAAGAAACCCTTTGGTATCCGTCAGCCCAAAGTTTACGTATCTAAAAGAAATTGCTTTTATGCGACTGTTTATCCTTTCTGCACTCATCTTTTCCTGCCTCACATCCTGTGAGCAGCGCACCTCAATCGAGTTCAAGGCGCCGCCGGCGGAAAAGACGGCCGCTTCTAAGAACGAGGCCGTTGCCACCTTTGCTGAAGGCTGTTTTTGGCACACAGAAATCGTCTTTCAAAGCCTGCAAGGAGTCCGTGATGCGGTTTCGGGCTATGCCGGTGGAAATGATGCATCGCCGAATTACGAGAAGGTTTCTACCGGCACGACTGGTCATGCTGAATCCGTGAACGTCTATTACGATCCATCGCAGATCAGCTACGACAAGCTGGTGGCCGCTTTTTTCGCCAGTCATGACCCAACGCAGGTTGGTCACCAGGGGCCCGATGAAGGCCCGCAGTACCGGTCCATTGCTTTTTATCGCAATGCCCAGGAGAAGGCCACCATTGAAAAAGCCATTGCCGCCCTGAATGCCTCCGGCAAATACAAAAACAAAGTGGCTACCGAGGTGCTGCCGTTTACGAAGTTCTATGCGGCCGAGAACTATCACCAGGAGTACATCGCCCACAATCCGGAAAATATTTATGTCAGAAACGTCAACATTCCCGACTACCTGAAGTTCCGCCAAAACTTCCCGGGGCCCTTCAAGGATACCCTGATTAAACATTGATTGTTTTTGAAGGAGCGGGGCTACATTTACAGGAGACCGGCAGCAGATCAGTCGCTAAGCCGGCGAAAACTGTTCCTTTCATGCGCTTTCTCATTCTTTTTCTTTTCTCTCTTCCGGCATCGGCAAAGACCTATTTTGTAAAAATCGCCGGCGGCAATGGCAACGGGCTGTCCGATGCTACTGCATGGAGTTATGCTAGACTTAATGCAGCCAGTCTGCAGGCAGGCGACCGGGTGTTGCTGAAAAAGGGCGATGTGTTTTTTGGTGCGCTGAAGGTGCAAAGCGGCGTGACCTATGGCAGCTATGGCCACGGCACCAACCCGGTGATCACAGGCCTGAAGCAAGTCAGCGGATGGCAGCATTATTCCGGTAAAATTTATTCACTGCTGCTCGATCTTTCTACTGGGCCCAATCTCGTTTTGCTCGATGGCCAGCCGCAGAGCATGGGCCGGTATCCCAACACGGGTTACCTGCCGTACACCGGTCATGCGGGCAACACGGCTATTTCCGGACCAGCCATAGCTGCCTTGCCCTTCAATGCAGCGGGTGCCGAAGCAGTGATCAGGAAAGAGCGCTGGATCCTTGATCGTCAGCCGGTCATTTCCCAAAACGGCAGTATGCTACAGCTATCGGCCGTATCCACTGATGGCGGTTACAACGGCCGTCCCGGGGTTGATAAA
>JBJMLY010000622.1:0-2254 GCA_045805025.1 Cytophagaceae bacterium
AGGATCCAGGCCATAGTTCAGAATTCCGCTCACAAAAGACTAAGCACTCCAGTCCTTAACATACCCATTGTTGTGCACGTGATCCACTTGGGTGAAGCGTTGGGAACTGGCTCCAATATTTCAGACGCTCAGATTCTGGGAGCTATCCAGGGTATTAATGATAAATATAAAAATGTGAATGGCACAGGCGTGGATATGCAGATTAATTTCTGCCTGGCTACCCGCGATCCCAACGGAAATCCTACAACAGGAATCAACCGGGTGGATGGAAATGTTGTGTCAAGCTATTCAACACAGGGTATGTTCGCCCTGCAGGGGGTGAGTCCGGCAGGATGCACCAATAACAACAATGCGGTCAAAGATCTGAGTAAATGGCCGGCCGCCAATTATCTGAATTTATGGATCGTGGCCAAATATTGCCTGAGCGCAGGTATTGATCTTTACGGACAGGCCTCCGGGCAGACCGGTTCTCCCTATGACGGTGTAACGATGCTTTATTCCCAGTTCACCCAATCCAGCATTACCTTCGCCCATGAAGTCGGGCATATGTTTCTGCTGAATCATACCTTTCAGGGAGATGCCGGGGGAAGCACGTGTCCGGTCGATACTTCCTGCGCCAACAACGGAGATCTGGTTTGCGATACTCCTCCTCACAGAACCAATGATTACGGAGCGACAAATCCCTGTTCAGCCAGCGGAGTATGGGACAACTCAAGATTTAATTTTATGGGTTACGGATGGGCTGTTCAGGCGGCTACTTTCAACGAAACCAACTGCCGGTTTACACAAGGACAAAAGGACAGGGCAAGAGCCGCGATCAATTCGCTCAGCAACATCAATTACATCAATTCAAACGGGTGTAATACGCCGTCTGCCAATGACGCCGGCGTATTACGCTTCATTTATCCGGTTAAAGTTACCTATACGTCCAACTGTTCTTTTCCCAACTCTCTGAGCCCTGTTGTGCAGCTGAAAAATTTCGGCTCTTCTACCCTGACGGCTGTCACCATTCACTACAAAGCAGATAATGGAACACTGAATACCTATGCGTGGACCGGCAGTCTGCTGAAAGATTCCATCGTCAATGTGGCGCTTCCCTCCCTTTCGCTGAATCAGGGAGCGCATACCTTGCTCGCTTATTCCACAGCGCCGAACAACCTGAGCGATGGCTTCGGCGCGAATGACAGCTCCGATGTTGCCATGACGTATACGCTGAAGCAGACCTCTGCACTGAGTCTGACGACAAGCAGCACTGATCCCGGCTGTGCAGGAAACGACGGCTCCGCCAATGTAACAGCAGTTTCCTCTTCCAATAGTTTTCAGATAAAGGAAGATTTCGAAGGAACCACAGACTGGACCCTGATGAACGGCTCGGAAGTCAATCACTGGGTGATCGGCAGCGCCACTTCCAATGGCGGAAACAAATCGCTTTATGTAACGACCGATGGCGTCAGCTATAACTATAATATCAGCGCGATTTCTTCGGTTCACTTGTATAAAGATTTTTTCTTTCCGGCGAATGCGACGAACATTAAAATAAAATTCGACTGGAAATGCGATGGCGAAGGCGGAGGTTTCAGCGGCGTGGATCGTTTGCGGGTTTATATGATCTCCACGAGTCAGATTCCACAGCCGGGTTATCAGCTGGGAATAGCGCCTCAGTATACGGCATCTTCCATTGGCTCTTATTATTCGCAGAGCAGTTTTAAAACTGATTCTATTATAGGACTCGACGCGAATGCCGGTTCAGCCAGGAGGCTTGTCTTCAACTGGAGAAATAATACGGCACTGGGCACGCAATCTCCGGCAGCTGTCGACAATATCATCATCAGCTACGATCTTCCTGCCATATCCTCTTATAGCTACGCCTGGAACAGCATTCCTTCACAAAATACGGCTGCTGCAAGCGCTCTGAGTGCCGGCAACTATAATGTGGTAGTCACCGACGCGAACAACTGCAGCAATAATACTTCAGTCCTGCTTACCCAGAACTGCACGACAGGCATTAATTCTTCCGCTACTTCCGGAGCTTTTCGCGTATATCCGAATCCGGCCACGGAAAACTTTATGGTAACATGCGAAAATATGGATAACGGAATGTATAGCATAGAACTTAAAAATGTACTGGGACAGACGGTTCTCTCAGACGCTGTGGAAATCAGAAATAATACGCTTCAAAAATCCGTTCCCGTTTCTTCTCTGCCCAATGGAATTTATACTCTGATCCTGGATTCAGGCGCAGGAAAAACCATCG
>JBJMLY010000623.1:0-2109 GCA_045805025.1 Cytophagaceae bacterium
AAACTGAAGCGCGGTGACTATAACGGTAAAGACGGAGTGAATGGAACGAACGGCACCAATGGACAAGACGGAGCTCCGGGTGAGGTCCAGTACATCCAAGGCCCGAAAGGCGACAAGGGTGATAAAGGTGATCACGGTGAAAAAGGTGACCAGGGTAACAACGGTAACGACGGTAAAAACGGCGCTGACGGTGTGAAGGGTGTTGCCGGTCAGAATGGTGCCCAAGGCGTAAAAGGTGATAATGGTGACAAAGGTGATAAAGGTGACCAAGGTAACAACGGTAACGACGGTAAAAACGGCGCTGACGGTGTGAACGGTGTTGCCGGTCAGAATGGTGCCCAAGGTGTGAAAGGTGACAAAGGTGACAAAGGTGATACCGGAGCAACTGGTGCTCAAGGTAACAACGGTGCCGATGGAGCTCAAGGCCTTAAGGGTGACAAAGGTGATAAAGGTGACAAAGGTGACACTGGTAACAAAGGTGATAAAGGTGACTGCTGGAATGGTAAGCAAGGTTCAGCAGGAGCGTACATCCCTTGTACAATCCCGAACTGATCAACAAGCTTGATTGAAAAAAGAGAGGGCCCCGAAAGGGGCCCTTTTTTTTGGTCAACTTGGTTACTGTCGTTTTACTTTGATCTTCTCGTAGAGTTTTTCCGTCTTCGGCTTATTCGCATTCAGGATCTCCCCTTCTATTTTCGAAGGAACCTTGAGCTGAAGCTTCATCAACGGACTTGAGCTGAAAAGTCCTCCCCCAATCTGACCGTTAATAAGGTCTTTGAGATTCAGTACGAGAACGTCTTTATTCTCAATCTTTTTCAGTTCCACCTTCTGACCCGGGAACGAATCTTTCAAATTCGCGACGGGTTTGTTCTTGTAGGTCATCTCAAATTCAAGCTCCCCTTTTTTATCGCCAGGAAGGCCATTGGCAAAAATAACTGAGACGAGGCTTGTTTTCTTTTCAAACGAAGCCGATTCAATCGAAGGGAACTTCACTTCTTCTCCCGGAATTTTTTCCAGGAGCTCGACTTCGATATTTCCTTCAACACGAATTTCTTTTTCACCTTCCGCGCGAATCGAAGCTTCTGTTTTCTTCACAACCACAAGAATCTTCGGCTCAGTCGTGAGTTTCATCTTCGGCGTGAAGTTCTCCCCTTTCGCATCAGGCGTGAGCGAAACGAGCGCACCGAATTCTTCCACGAAGCCGTTAGTCTTGAGTGATACGTTCACGACGGCAGAAACTTTTTTCTCTACTTCTTCATCGCTGTAAACGGTTTGCATGCAGTCGTAGGTTTCTGTTCTGTATGCAGTTTCGTTTCCGCAGACTTCTTCAGAATACGGGATCTGATCGCATTCATTATGAGCAGGGATCGTACGACATGATTGTCTTGGAACATCTGTGCACTCCTGGTCTGTGTAAGGAACCTGACGACAAATTTGTTCTCCGGGTTCGGAGTGACATTCCTGTCCTCCCCCTACAGTCGTACACTCCTGGCCTCCGCCGACAGTTGTACATTCCTGCCCTCCACCGACGGTCGTGCAACTCTGACCTCCGCCAACGGTAGTACAGTGCTGTTGCCCACTCGGAGTTGTTGTACAAACCTGGCGTGTCGGACGATCGTGACAAACTTCACGTGAAGGACGATCGTGGCAAACCTGGTGAGAAGGACGCTCGTGACAAACTTGTCTGGTGGGAATCGTATGACATTCCTGGTGTGAAGGACCGCGCGTGCATTCTTCGCGGTAACGGGTCACTGAGTGACATTGGCGATCGTACTCTGTGTGACATTCCTGATCCGCCGGCACCTGGTGACACTCTTGTCGGTATCTTGTTTCATCGTGACAGCGTTATTCTTGATTCGGAACTTGTCTTTCGCACGTGCCGGGAACTTCGCGTTGGACCGAACGCGTGACCTTGAGAATTTTTTCGAGTTTCACCGTCTCCACGTTCTGTCCGGTGAATTTCATCGGCGCTTCGAGTTCGGCAAATGAGTTCAGGGAAAAGAGCAAAAGAAAGGCGATCGTCGCATGTTTGCGAACCATAGTGACACTCCTTGTGTGATTCTTGAGTGTTGTTCTGCAAATATTTAGCCAGCAGTTTTTCTTTTTAAT
>JBJMLY010000624.1:0-1803 GCA_045805025.1 Cytophagaceae bacterium
GCGGCGTACAGGAACGCAGATGGGCTTTTTTATTACCGAGCCCAACCGCGGTGATTACCTGATACAATTAAAGAAGAACCATAAGAGAAGTACAAACGATGTTATTGATGAGATCAGGGAAAAAGTGGAAGCCTCGCAACCCTCACTGCGTATAGATTTCGGGCAGGTGATCACGGATATGCTCGGTGACCTGATGAGTTCGGTAGAACCCGTGGAGGTAAAAATTTATGGCAATGATCCCGCAACGCTGCAGGACCTTTCGAAACGTGTGGCGGCGGTGATCACCGATGTAAAAGGTACCGCAGATGTGTTCGACGGTATCGTGATCGCCGGACCATCCATCACCATTCAACCAAATGCACCGGTGCTGGCACAATATGGCATTACCCCTTTAAACCTGCAATATCAATTGCAGTCGGCACTGGAAGGAAATATTGTGGGTACAGTGTTTGAAAAAAATCAATTGTCAAATTTAAGGCTGGTGTACCCGGGCAACAGCACGCTCAGCATCGGGGATATAAAAAGATTACAAATATTTCTACCCGGCGGAAAATTGAAACCGATCACTGACCTGGCCACTGTTACATTGAATAAAGGAGATGCGGAAATTCAGAGAGAGGATTTGCAATCGATCGGTGCGGTTACAGCGAGGCTTGACAACCGCGACCTCGGAAGTGTAATGAAGGATATACAGGCGGAGGTGTCAAAAAAAGTTGCATTGCCGGCCGGTTATCACATAGAATATGGCGGAGCTTATGCAGATCAGCAAAAATCTTTCCACGAGCTGTTACTGATATTGGTGACAAGCAGCCTGCTGGTGTTCGGTGTGATCCTTTTCCTGGTCCGTGATTTCCGGATATCATTTTTAATATTGCTTGTTGCTGTGTTCGGTATCAGCGGCAGCTATATGGGTTTATATTTTACGCATACGCCGTTGAATGTGGGCAGCTATACCGGCCTTATCATGATCGTGGGCATCATCGGCGAGAACGCGATCTTTACATTTCTCCAGTTCCGGGAATCATTTAAGCAAACCGAAAATACGGATGAGTCTATCATTTATTCCATATCAACAAGGCTGAGGCCGAAGCTGATGACGGCATTGGGAGCGATCATTGCACTGATGCCTATAGCGCTGGGCATCGGTACGGGGGCACAATTACATCAACCGCTGGCCATTGCCGTTATCGGCGGATTTATTATTGCATTACCGTTGTTACTTATTGTGCTGCCAACCCTGATGCGGATATTTTACCGGCATCATAAATTGCATCATGATGATCAGCAAACCGTAAATCCTGTTGCATACCCTGCAGGATAAATAGTGCAGCTATCTTTTCCGGTATTTACCGAAAGGGATAATAAAAACAGATCTGAATTTTCGGGTATCTTCTGCGTTCATATACGTATCTACACCGAATACAAGCGGCTCGGCAGGCAACTTTTGAAAGGTTCCGAAAAGCCTGTCCCAAATACTCAGCACATCCCCGTAATTGCGATCCGTGAATGGTTGTTGATAATGATGATGAACATGATGAAGATTGGGGGTTATAAATAAAAAACCTATCCAACGGTCAGCTTTCGGCGGCAGCTCATAATTCATGTGTGCAAACAGTGTCGTGAATACCTGTATCGTTTGGCGCAGGAGAAAAATCCACAACAATGATCCCGTGAGAAATACCCAAAGCAGGGTAAATGACAGGCGTATAAAGTTTTCTCCCGGGTGTTCCCGAAGCGTCGTGGAAACATCCACAACTGTGTCGCTGTGGTGAACAACGTGAAACATCCATAATCTTTTTACGC
>JBJMLY010000625.1:0-2953 GCA_045805025.1 Cytophagaceae bacterium
ACTCCGGTGAGAAGGTACGCTTCAGTGCTTTCTCAATCACCGCCTTGTTGGCTTCGTCCTGGTTTTGCACTTTGGACTGTGTGGCAAAACCAACACCAGCACCAAAGTCTTTCAACTGGCGAACACCAATGTTTGAGGTCATGATGATCAGGGTGTTCTTGAAGTCAACCTTACGGCCGAGGCCATCGGTTAACTGACCATCATCCAACACTTGCAACAGGATGTTGTAAATATCAGGGTGGGCCTTTTCAATTTCATCCAATAGGATGACGCTGTAAGGCTTGCGGCGTACACGTTCGGTGAGCTGACCGCCTTCTTCGTAACCCACGTATCCGGGAGGCGCACCGATCAAACGTGACACGGTAAATTTCTCCATGTATTCACTCATGTCGATGCGGATGAGGGCATCTTCGCTATCGAACATATGGCGTGCTAGTGCACGGGCCAACTCCGTTTTACCCACACCGGTAGGACCGAGGAAAATGAAGGTGCCAATCGGCTTTTTTGGATCTTTCAGACCCACGCGGTTACGCTGGATGGCTTTTACCACTTTGCCAATGGCTTCATTCTGCCCAACCACCATGTCTTTCATCTCATCGGCCATCTTGCGCAGCTTCTGCGTTTCTGCTTCCACCATGCGTTTCACCGGTATGCCGGTCATCATGCTGATCACTTCTGCGATCTCTTCTTCACCAATTGGATAACGCTTGTGCTTGCTTTCTTCTTCCCACTGCGCTTTGGCTTTTTCCAGTTCTTCACCAAGGCGTTTTTCCGTATCACGAAGAGCAGCGGCTTCTTCAAACTTCTGGCTCTTCACTACCCGGTTTTTCTCCGACTTAATGTCTTCTATTTTCTTTTCGAGGTCCAGAATGTTCTGCGGAACGTTGATATTTTTCAAGTGAACACGGGCACCTACCTCGTCCATTACGTCGATAGCTTTATCGGGTAAAAGCCGGTCGGTGATGTAGCGATCGCTCAGCTTCACGCAGGCATCAATAGCTTCCTGGTCGTAGTCCACATTGTGGTACTCTTCGTACTTGCTCTTGATGTTATTCAGGATCTGAATGGTATCTTCAACAGACGGCGGATCGATCATCACTTTTTGGAAGCGACGATCCAGGGCACCATCTTTTTCAATGTACATGCGGTATTCATCCAGCGTAGAGGCGCCAATGCATTGGAGCTCGCCACGGGCCAGGGCTGGCTTGAAGATGTTGGAAGCATCCAGCGAACCGGAAGCACCACCCGCACCTACGATGGTATGTATCTCATCGATGAAGAGGATCACGTCGCGGTTCTTTTCCAACTCGTTCATGATCGCTTTCATTCTTTCCTCAAACTGACCGCGGTATTTCGTGCCTGCAACCAAGGCTGCAAGGTCAAGCGAAATCACACGCTTGTCAAACAGTACTCTCGATACCTTGCGCTGCACAATGCGGAGTGCCAGGCCTTCTACGATCGCTGTTTTACCCACGCCGGGCTCACCAATGAGGATGGGATTGTTCTTTTTGCGGCGGGATAGAATTTGTGAGACACGCTCAATTTCTTTTTCCCGGCCAATGATGGGATCTAACTGACCTGTTTCGGCAAGTTTGGTAATGTCTCTACCAAAATTGTCGAGCACCGGCGTCTTGCTTTTGGTAGCCCCTTGTTGACGCGATTTTGAACCTGAATATTTCTTTTCATCATCAAAATCATCGTCGTTTTCTTCCTGGTATTCAGCACGGGTATCATTCGATTTCACCATGCCCAGTTCCTGTCTAAAAATGTCGTAATCCACGTCGAATTGATTTAAGATTTGTGTCGCAATATTTTCCTTGTTTTTGAGGATGGACAGCATCAGGTGCTCGGTTTCCACAGTCGGGCTCTTGAGTGCTTTTGCTTCCAGTACAGTTACACGAATCACTTTCTCGGCCTGCTTGGTCAACGGAAGACTGTTGATGTTGGCAATGTTCTTCCCGGTCTTGTCTTTTACAGCCAGCTCTACTTCTTTGCGTAATTCGTACAGGTCAACGTTAAAGCTTTTCAAAATTCGAATTGCAGTATTGTCACCCTCACGAATGAGACCTAGCAATAAATGTTCCGTACCGATGAAATCATTGCCTAAACGCAATGCTTCCTCCCGGCTGAACGAGATGATCTCTTTTACTTGTGAGGAAAAATTATTATCCATTTTGTTCTCCTATATGCTTTGTACAATAATAAAAAATATTTTTGAGCAGCGTGGGCTGCTACACTTGCCCGCTCTATCAAGTTATTATGGAAGTCAAAACTGATACCAAAGAGAAATTTCATGTCATAAGGGTGGAAACCCCGGAGATGTCTGCTACAATGGCAGCGGAATTGGACCGCCAATTGAAAGAACTACTTAAAGATAAGGTAAGAAACATTGTACTCAACCTGAGTGGTGTTAAAATGATGCAAGAAGAAGCAGCCGAAATTCTGGTGCGCATTCAGCAGAAATTTTACGAGGAAGAGGCGTCCTTTGTCATCTGTGAATTGACGAAAGAGCTGGAAACGTTCCTGGACCAAACAGACCTGCTGGAGCTGATGAATGTAACCCCGACCGAGAGCGAGGCCTACGACATTGTACAAATGGAAGAGATTGAACGGGACCTGCTGGACGAAGAATTTGATTGATAAAAAATCAAAACACATCATCAGAAATCAGTCAAACCATTGACCCTACAGGCCATACTCCAGCAAAGACTTTCCATTCAAGAAAAGAAGATTATGCTGCAGCCCGTTGGCGGCGGCAGCATCAACGACAGCTACCGCATTTCTTTTGCGGGAAAAAACCTTTTTTGCAAAATCAATTCTGCTACAAAATTTCCCCACTTGTTTGAGAAGGAAAAGAAGGGCTTGCAAATTCTTTCTTCCAGCCAAACGATCAAAACTCCCGCAGTTGTCGATTGTTTCGAGGCAGAAGGCAGACAATTCCTGGTGTTGGAAT
>JBJMLY010000626.1:0-2064 GCA_045805025.1 Cytophagaceae bacterium
AATATTCTATAATTCATAGTTACCATTTGAACATAAATTACATGGCAAACAGATTCAATCTTAGGGACATCGTCCCAGATATGCATCAAATTTTTATGCAGCTGTCTCAAGCTGTGGCAAACATGGGAATTGATCCATTACATCAGGAGCTCATAAAAATCAGAGCTTCCCAAATTGATGGTAGCTGTCATTAATATCAATGCACTGAACCGGTTAGCTGTTTCGCTGACGATGCATCCCTGATAGATGGAATCATGAACGGTCGATAGCTGATATTCAGCAGGAGCGTGTTCAAGCATAAGTACCTATTGTGACAAATGTCATTGCCCACACGCGCATGCGAATCTATTTTTGCCCGAATTAATCAATTGCATTCTTATATCATGAAGCCAAACATCGGGATAAGCGAGCAGCATCTTGCTGAAATCAGTCAGATACTATCTCACCTTCTTGCAGATGAATTTGTATTATATACCAAAACACGGAAGGCACATTGGAACCTTGAGGGACCAGACTTCCATTCGATGCATCAATGGTTTGAGTCGCAATACAATGAGCTGGCTGAAATTGTAGATAAGATCGCGGAGCGGATAAGAATGTTGGGACATTATGCGCCAGCTACTTTACAGCAATTTCTGGAATTAACGCACCTCACAGAACAAACTAGAGCGAAAAACGACAGCCAAGGTTTTATTAAGGAGTTATTGAATGATCACGAAACGATCACGATCCACATCAGAACACAAATGAATCGTTTGTCAGAGCCATTAAAGGACACCGGCACCAGTGATTATTTGACCGGTCTGACTGAGTACCATGAAAAAACTGCCTGGATGCTCCGTTCACATCTCAAATAGGTGCAAGAATCCATAAAAAGCTGGGTAGCAGCAATCCTTTGGACCACTAAGGTATATAAAGTAAAAGGTAGCTTTACTCCACCATTAAAAGCGTCATTGTACAACTTTAAATAGAATAACCATGTTGAAAACAAGATTGAAATCAATAGGGTATGGCCACATCACTTCATTAAATGGGTGTTTGCTGATAAGCCAAAAAGGAGGTGTGTTATGCAGGCAATCGTGGTAACAGACCAGGCTGCGGGAACAGCCGGGATGAAACTGGTGGAGCGGCCGGAACCGCATGCAGCAATAAACGATGTCGTCGTCCAGGTTTATGCATCAAGTATCACCGGGGATGAACTGTCGTGGCCCTCAACCTGGACTGATCGCTCCAACCGCAATCGAACACCCTCGATCCCTGGTCATGAACTGGCTGGAGTGGTTACCGCCCTCGGCTATGGCACAACAGGACTGTCGGTGGGACAGCGGGTGTTCGGCCTTACGGATTGGTATCGCGACGGCACACTAGCAGAGTATGTAGCCGTCGAGGCGCGTAACCTCGCGCCACTGCCAGGTGACATTAATTTTACGGACGGGGCAGGTCTTGTGATGCCAGGCCTGACCGCATGGCAGGGGTTGTTCCAGCACGGTCACCTTCAAGCGGGCCAACGCGTCCTCGTGCATGGTGCGGCCGGCATAGTCGGTTCAATGGCGGTCCAGCTCGCACGTGAAGCCGGCGCATATGTCATCGGGACCGGACGCGCTGCCCACCGCGAGATGGCGCTCGACTTCGGCTCACAGGAGTTCGTCGATCTGGAGAACGACGCCTTGGAAGATATAGACGGGGTTGATCTGGTTTTCGATGTCCTCGGCGGCGACATCGGGAAGCGGTCCGCAGGCATGATTCGCACCGGAGGAACGTTTGTGACTGTCACTGGCCCGACAGAGGCTCGTCAAACTAATGGCCTGACGATTGACTTCGTGGTCGAGGCGGATCGCGCCCAACTAAGTGAAATCGTGAAACGGATGCGGGACGGACGGCTGCGGACGAACATCGGCAACACTGTGTCACTCGATGATGCTATTGCTGCCTTCAACTCGAAGGAGCGACGCAAAGGGAAGACAATCATCCGCGTTCGCCCATAATGGCCTTTGGGGAGATGGAGCGGTTACGGCATCCTTGTGGAGAGTCTATCGATGAACCGTCATGGAAGGACTGGATTTA
>JBJMLY010000627.1:0-1801 GCA_045805025.1 Cytophagaceae bacterium
CGTCAGCCTCAGCACGAAATGTTTGGCGTGCACCCTTTTCTCCGCAGCCGCTAATGGCCATGTTTTCTTCGGGAATAACGAAGACTCGCCCCACGCCTATCCATCGAAAATGTGGTTCGTGCCTTCCAGCCCCGGCGCCCACGGACGGGTCTGCTTCGGGTGGTTCGCCTTTGCCCAGGGCGGGATGAACGATCAGGGCCTGGCGATTGATTGGGCAGTGACGCCACCTCAGGGCAGAAGCTCGTCTGCGAAGCCGCCTCTGGATGCCAGTGTCGTGGAACGAGTGCTGGCAAATTGCGCGACGGTGAAGGAGGTCATCAATCTTTTTGAAACTCATACCTTCGTCGGCAATGACGCCCATTTCATGGTCGCAGATCGGAACGGAGATTCGGTCGTGGGCGAGTGGGTCCAAGGTGAGTTCAGGATCATACGGAAGAAGGGAGACCACCAGGTGCTGACCAATTTTCTGCTCACAGATAGTGCCGCGGGCAATTATCCCTGCGAACGTTACGAGAAGGTGGACAGGATCCTGGACAAATGGACGTGGCTCACGGTGGGGAAGTGTGTCAGCGCGCTCAGGGAAGCGTCCGCCGAGTGGGGAACCGGAGGAACCAAGTATTCCAATCTCTATGAACTCAAGGAGAAGAAAGTTTATGTTTACTACCGCCGGGATTACGAGAAGCCGCTCATCCTCGATCTTTCCAGAGAACTGGCAAAGGGGTTTCGGGAGGTCGATTTGAAAGAATGGCATGACTGCGGGGATGTGGTTCTCGAACCAAAGCGGACATTTCCAAGGGCGAGCATTCCCGCCGACCAGGTCCTGCGGAAGGCTGCGCGCGCCCGGGGGGGCAGGGCTGCGTGGGCGAGAATCCGATCGTTTACCACGACCGGCCGTGTGGAACTCGGCTGGACCGAGAAGGGCACGGTCACAATGATTTCCGAGCGGCCTGACAGGTTCCACCAAACCGTGCGCTTGGAAGGGAGCGGAACCTTCGAGCGAGGCTACGATGGCAAACAGGCCTTCGTTTCCAACTCATACCATGACGTGCCTCTCTTTCACGGCAAGACCGATTTAGAAGCCAAGGAGGAAGCGGAATTTTTCTGCTGGTTCGATGCTTCAGAGGCAGCGAGCGGACAGGCCACTCCGGCATTTTTCGCGGGCCGGGATTGTTACGCCATCCAGCGGGGTGGGGGGAAGACGACGGATTACTATGATGCGATAAGCTATCTCTTTGCAGGCAGCCGCACAGAGATGATGACGACCACTGGAGCCACATGGTCCATGGCGTGGTTCAGCGACTATCGAGCCGTGGACGAATTCCTCTTTCCCATGACAATTCACGTGAAGCAGGAAGGGGATGTGCACAAGTTCCGTTTGGAGAATTACGTGTTTAATAATCTCCCTGTGGCCGACGGTTTATCCCGCACTTCAGGCCAGAAGAACGAAACCAATCAACGTCAGGATGGTTCGCTGCCAGTGGCGGTTTCGACTCCACGGCCTGGGAATTGAAAAATTGTTCTTCCGCCGGGACAGCAGGGGTGGCTTGAAATGGGCCATCATGGGGACGGAAGCAGCTTTCAGCCTCGAGAGTTTACTTCTTGGTATCGTCCAAAGTTATGATAGTGGTGTCTCCGAGTGGGACAGAAATTCCAGGGGCATTTAGAGCATCTTTGAAGGCCAGGTTCTCGCCTGGTCTGAGGACCAGTCGGTATTCCCCGAAAGGATTGGATTCGAGAATGCCCTCAAGCTCCATTCGGCGCAAAACAGGCCGTGCCCAGACCTAATACAAGTCATATCGAC
>JBJMLY010000628.1:0-2505 GCA_045805025.1 Cytophagaceae bacterium
AATATGGACCTTATCTTTCAGATGAACACTGGCTCCCCTGCGCGAACAAATCTCTCAGCGCTGCTCACGAAAGAAGGCGTTTATTACCGGCAATTTTCGAAAGCGCTGGCGATTGTAAATCCCAATCTCACTGAACAAACTTATAAGATTCCGGTGCTCGCCACTGGGTATAGCTATCAAGGGCGCTTTGATAACAAAATCTATGCAGGTGGCACAACCATCACGTTGCCACCGCTTTCCGCAAAAGTATTTATAAAAGTTTCGCCGTAAACGATCAACCAGCAAGCGGTAGTGAATAACTATCGAGAACACACTTGTTCCCGTTTTTTACGAATTTGACTCTGGAAGAAGTCTGCCCCAGATCACGGATCTTTTTTCCGTTCTTATCTACAATAATGCCCTGGATATCGTGCCAGACGACTTTCCCTGACTCGCCTGACTCTGATTTCGAGAGTCCTGTGAGAACGACATCAATGTCTGTTCTTTGCTCTTGCACGCGAAGAACAGATTTTACAATCGCCTTGGCCTCAGAGAGACAGTCCACCGGAACATTGGCGTGTGCCTGAACACAAAACCCTGACAGTAATACCAGAGTGATAAAAAGTTTCATTGGTCCTCCACTAAAAATATAATTCGCGTTTTTTTCGGCGCTCAAGTTCCGACTTTGACATCCGCAGTGGAAGACTAATGTAGCTCTCTTCATTTTTATAGATGAGATTCCGCGATATCAACTCATCAAGTGCAGACCGGACGTCATCGGCAGAGAACCCACTGGCCGCCACAATCTGATCCATTTTTTTCCCCGCATGACAGGCGTTAAGGATCTCCCTTGCCCTGGCATCCGGCCGATGGACAGTCTCTACTTCTGAGTTTCTTTTATCGTAGATGACGACATCATCTCTCTCATCCGTTTCCATGAGGAGATAATTTTCCATCCAATAGCTCGGAGAGATTTGGGAGTACCAGTCGATTAACTTTTTCCACTCCAGCGTCACTTCATGCTCGGGCCTCAGCTCCTCCGGTGACTCGTAATAGAAAAAGACATTAAGCTCATCATATTTCAGCGGTAAGGATCTCGCCGCTTTGTTGCTCGCCCGGAGGCGCTGTTTTTGCTCAGGCGAGAGTTTCTCATAAAGAGGTGAATCAATCCCGAGCCAGAACCTGGTCAGCCAGAAACCTGGAAAGTGCAGTATTGTTTTCAGCACCTCGTGAGTATTTTTCACCTCAATAAGTGTGCTGCGTGGATAGTGTGTAATGACGTTACCCTGAGTGTGGACGCCTATCTCGCAGAGACGTTTCTTTGCGTGAATGACATCCATGAGATTCGTGCCCTTCCCGATCCGCTTAAGAACGTTCACGTCAAGGCCCTCAGCACCGATCTGGCACTCACTCAATCCGGATTGCGCGAGCTTGTCCCAGTATTCGTCTTTGTGTTTCGGGCGAAGCTCCATGATCGAATTTATTTTCTCGTTCTTTGATATGAGTTCATCTGCGTATTGCTCGGCCCAACCATCACAGAGGTTGTCGACGAAGCGGATTTTGCGTGATGGGTAGGATTGAAAGAGCTTGCGAGCTCTGTGCGCAATCTCTTCGCCCGGCAACTTTCGATAGCCTTGCCAGAAGCGGTTGAGGTTACAAAACTCACACGTGAATACACAGCCCCTGCTCCCTTCCATCGGAAGTTCGATATTTTTCAGCAGCTGTAAATTGAAGTTCTGGTGCTGCAGAAGGTGATCGAAGTATTCCTGAAAGTCAGGGAGTGGCAGTTCAGTGATGGATTTGATCTGCGAACTAAACCAACTTTCCTTCCAGACGTTAAGTTCCGGTGCAGAGCGGACGTGAAAGATACCGTCCACAAGATCTTCAAGCTCATCATTTCCCTCGAGGCACTTCCGGATGATTCCCAATAGCTTCTTTTCCCCTTCCCCGATCACCACGTAGCCATCGACATTTAATTTGTCAAAGGCCTTGATTGTTTGCGGATAGGCCATGGAAGCTCCTCCAAAAACAAACGTGAGCTTCTTAGCGGGGAGCCGTTCCTTGAGATAGAAATAAGCGTACACATTGGCGAAGGTCTGCAGAAAATTTGTGGTCATTCCAATCACAACTTCGTCCGCAAACTTCGCCTGAGAGACAATGGAATTTTCCAGATGCTTTTCTGTTGCTTCCTGAAGTCGCCGGAGACTGACCTCATCAAGAAGACTCAATTTCTGATCTGGATGGCCAGCAAAGTGATTCTCTAAATCTTGTCCCAGTTCCTTGGCAGTGAACGGCAGCTCAAGAATATGTCCAAACCGGATCAAGAGTAGTCGTAAAAAATTTCCTTCGTGCTGAAGTTCAGTTAAAAATGCCGGATTTTCCAGGAGGGAGAATGCTTCGTTGGCAATAGACAGATGGAGGTGATGACTTTGGACAGTAACTTCGGACGGAAGATGTTCTTTGAGAAAACTCTTCAAGGCACAAATCTGGATACTGGGAATCTGCGGGGACGCCCACGGCATGATG
>JBJMLY010000629.1:0-1584 GCA_045805025.1 Cytophagaceae bacterium
ACGAAACGGAAAATTCGAATATCCATCGTGCGGCGCATGAACTCGCTGCACGGTCAACGGATGCCTACGAGAATGCGCGTAAAAAAGTGCAGGGCTTTTTAAATGCCGCTTCCGTGAATGAGATCGTTTTTGTGCGTGGTGCAACCGAAGCGATCAACCTGGTAGCGCAAAGTTGGGGCGATCAATACCTGAAACCGGGTGATGAAATTATTGTCAGTCATTTGGAACATCATGCCAACATAGTGCCCTGGCAACAGCTGGCGGCCAAAAAAGGACTGGTGCTTCGCGTGATCCCTGTAGATGATGATGGCCAGGTTTTGCTGGATGAATATGCAAAATTATTGAATGCAAAAACCCGGCTGGTATCGTTTACCCAGGTATCTAATGCACTGGGAACGGTAACGCCTGCAAAGAAAATAGTGGAAATGGGACATGCTGCCGGTGCTAAAGTTTTAGTGGATGGCGCACAGGCCGTGTCGCACCTGCGTGCAGATGTACAGGACCTGAACAGCGACTGGTATGTTTTTTCAGGACATAAAGTGTTTGGTCCAACCGGTATTGGCGTATTATACGGCAAAGAAGCCTTGCTGAACGACATGCAGCCCTGGCAGGGTGGGGGCAATATGATCAGGGATGTAACTTTTGAACATACCACCTATCAACAGTCGCCCGCCCGCTTTGAAGCCGGTACCGGCAATATCGCCGATGCGGTTGGTTTGGGCGCTGCCCTTGATTATGTTACAAAGGTGGGCATCGATCTTATAAACCAGTACGAACATTACCTGCTGGCCTATACCACCGGTTTGTTGCAACAGGTAAAAGGATTACGCCTGATTGGTACCGCTGCCGATAAAGCCGGTGTCATTTCTTTCGTTCTGGGTGGATTCAGGACGGAGGAAGTAGGCGCCTATCTCAATAAACAGGGTATAGCCGTGCGTTCGGGTCACCATTGCGCACAGCCTATTTTACGCCGCTTTGGTGTTGAAAGCACGGTGCGGCCTTCACTGGCGTTGTACAATACCTGCGAAGATATTGACGCCCTGGTGCGTGCGCTGCACCAGATCCGCGGTAATAAATAAAAGAAAGCTCGATAGTGTAAATCCCGCTGCGAGGCGGGATTTTTTTATTGCCGTTAGTTTAGTCCACTAAAACAATAGAATAATTTTGACAATACTTTTACACGATCTATCTTTGCGTTGTCATATAGTTAACCTATAATAATAGAACATGAAGAGGACCGTTACAGTAACTGCATTTATCTTTTTTATTTTATTGCCATCGTTGATGATGGCGCAAACAAAAACACTACAGGGCAGGGTTCAATCAAAAACAACTGGTTTGCCGCTGTCGGGAGTTACCCTGCTGGGCAATACGGCGAACGATCACAGTGTGACCGACGCCGGTGGTAATTTTTCCATAACCGTGGGAAAGAACACGCTTATAACCATTTCTTATGTGGGGTATGAAACCCAGCAAATTATTGCCGATTCGTTGACTGACCATATCGTGATCGAATTAACGCCATCCGATAAATCGCTCGATGCGGTGGTAGTTACCGCCCTGGGCGTTTCCCGGCAACGGAAA
>JBJMLY010000630.1:0-7049 GCA_045805025.1 Cytophagaceae bacterium
AAGAGCAGTATTATAGCAGACATTATATTCCACCACGCCGCCTTCGGTCATGCGGATGATCATCGCGTTCTTGGAAATATCGTGAATGATGTTATTCCTGATCTGGAAATTGGTGAACTTCCTTTGTTCCCACTTCCCTGTTCCGGGATATTCCGTCGCCACTTCATGGTTCGTTACAATACCCTGGTTCTGCACAAAGCTGATATGACACCCATCGATCATCACATTGTTGAAACGGGTAGGAACCGTATTATCGGCAACGGTGGCAATATAAATGCCGGCTGTTTTTTTAGCCGCAAGATCCTGGCCCGGTATTCCTTTGATGTTATGAACATCGAGATCCTTCAGATACACATGGTTCACGGTACCGAAATTGGAAGCAAGGATTTCCACTCCTCGGCGGTCGCCCTGAGCGGCAGCATCGTTGATCACTTCCAGGTTGTTGATTTCCCAGTACTGCTGATTAAAAAGTCTGACTACTGCCTGACCTGTCATCCCATTGCCGTTGAACATGGGCTTGGCGCCTGTGCCGTACATATCGATGACAATGGGCGATGCCGCCGTCCCGGAGCCCAGCGGATGAAGCTGACCTGTCCACACGCAGTTCGCTTTAAATAATATAAGGGCACCTGCGGGGAAAGTCGTGCCATTGACTTTACTCAACGACTTCCAGGCCGTGGCAGCAGATTGTCCGCTCGAAGCATCGTTTCCGTTTACGGCATCGATATAATAAATCTGCGCATGCGCCAGAAAGCTGCTGAAAAGAAATAAGAATGAGAGCAGCCCAGAAAGCCATAGCTTTCCATGCATCGCTCTCCGGAGATAATTTTCGTTTGTTTTCATGAGTGTTTTTTGTTTGTACTTACTGAATGGTTAATTGTCCGAATAATGTTTGATTGATGACTACACTGGCCTTCGCCACACGCTCATTCACATAGTTGTCATACTGAAGGTCGATACACCGGGCCAGTACGTAGTTTCTCACTTCGGCATAGGGCCTGCATGTATTTCCGGAGCGGAACAAGGTATTTTTCTGCTCTTCGTAGTATTGCTTCAGCTGATCTTCCCTGACCAAAAGAGCCTTCATGCTCAGCATCTGTTTCAGGCGGATCAGGTTGTTGCTGAACGTGTAGTTGAAAAATCCTTTTTCCGTATATTGAACAGGCCCGTAAATCACATTATTTTCCTGCATCGCCTTCCGGCGCATTTCATTGGATCGCTCAAAATTTCTGAGAAAGGCGGGGTAGCTGATATCCTGCGCAATGCCATGCTCCTTCATGAGGATCTGCTGCACTTTGAGGCGGATCATATCGTTCATGGCTTTATGCCTGGCCATTTGAATGATCAGGGCAGAATCCTTCATGCCCGCGCCTGCATTGAAGATCTCGGCACGGTATTCATAAAGCTTATTCATAAACTCCTGCACATAGACAGGTTCATCATTGACGGTCATTAATACGGCTTCGTCCGGGTTAAAAGCCGTCGCCGCGCTGCTGTTTCTGTTTTCCATAAAAAATAGCTGGGACAGGAAAAGGAAGGGCAGGAGCTTATAAAGCCCTGCCCTGTTTTCCATTCTTATTCCTTGACGATTTTCTGTATACATACTTTATCTTCTGATATGATTTTCAGAATATATAAACCTTCCGGCAGCCCCGACATTTCCACAGAACTGCTGAAACTTCCTTTCATCGCTTCACAAGACTTTGTGCTGATCTCCGTACCGCTGGCATTCAGCAGGGAAATAGTTACCCGGCCCGACTCATTCATCTCCAGTGAAACATTCAGCATATCTCTGGCTGGGTTCGGGTAAGTGACGATGTCCAGCACATTGGTCGTACTATTCATCTGACCCATTTTAGCCGCAGCCGTGCTGATCAGAAGCTGGGGAGGATTTGTTCCCGACTCTTTGGAGTTCCAGTTGGTTTGTGCTGTGGTAATGGCCGTGTTCTTCAGGCTGAGCGAAACAATATTTCTGCCGGCTGCTTTCTCACTCTTCACATAGGCAGTAACATCCCAGGTATAATACTGGAGAGCTACATCCACATTCGTGGTGGACAGAGCCGCGCCGCTCAGAGGCTTGTTATTCCAGTTGATTGTCGCTTCCGACCAGCCCGTATTCGAAACCGGATAAACGGCTACGGGAACCGCCGGAGCTGCGCCCACATTTCCATATACTTTCAGGATCACGGAAGAAATAGTACCGCTGACAGTGCTCAGGTCAAAAGTAAAATAAGTCTCGCGGTTAAAACCGTCGTTCGGATTCCCGGTAAATTTGGTTACCAGATGCGTCGCGTCTGTGGTACCAAAATTGGTAGCAGCGCTTCCGCCATCCCTTACATAGGCATCGTTCGTCGGGTTCAACGTCACATCACCTCCGGATGGCGGATTAACTGTCAGGCTTGCTCCATTGCTGGTTGAAGAGCCTGCCGTGTTGCTCACTGTTACTTTATATTGCCCGGCATCAGAAGCCGTGGCGGATGAAATGGAATATACCGATGCGGTAGCTCCTGTAATATTCACACCGTCTTTCTGCCATTGGTAGCTGAGTGGGGCCATGCCCGAGGCCGACACACTGAAAGAAACGGCTTGTCCCTGTGTCACCGTCTGGCTGGCTGGCTGTGTGGTGATCTGCGGTGCCGTTGGAGCTGGTGCGGTAGAAACGAGTTCGATCTGAGGAGGATTCGCGCCGGTCTCTTTCGAATTGAATTGAATAAAGCTGGCTGTAGCCGTCGTGCTTTTCAACACAAAAGAAACCATGTTTCTGCCTGCCGCTCTTTCGGCCTGCACATAGCCGCTTACATCCCAGCTATAGTATCTCCCGGTCGCATCCGTAATAACGGTTGATACGATCGCAGCCCCGCTGACCGGCTTATTGTTCCAGGTAATCGCCCCTTCGGTCCATGCGGTATTGGAGACCGGATAAATAGTTGCCGGCATATTAAGATCCGCGCCGTTAACGCTTCCAAAAACTTTTACCCTGGCCGAAGCGACAGAGCCTGTAACGCTGGCCGTATTGAAGGTCAGATAGGATTCTCTGTTGAAGCCGTCGTTGGCTGTGGCGGTAAGCTTGCTCACCAGCTTGGTGGCATCAGTCGCTCCGAAAGCTGTTGCAGCACTTCCTCCGTCTCGCACATAAGCATCCTGCACTGTATTCAACAGGGTGGTGCTGGAAGTTGAAACTCTGAACACCGCATTATACGTCGTATTGTTATCCGAAACAATAATATCCTGCGAAGCAGGTCCACCCTGATCCCAGTGATCGAATTCATAGCTTGTTCCATTCAGCGTCTGCGGCGAAACAACGCCGATCGTTCTCTGCATTCCCGAAACCGCTGTAACTGAATAAGGGGAGACCTTCGGCTGTCCGTCAATGGTCACCTGCAAACCCGCCGGACTGGTTGTCAACCCAAGCGTTGATTTTATCGGGTTGATGTCTACCGAGTCCATTCCTTTCAGACCTTTGGAATCAGTAACGGTGAGGATAAGCCTGTAGAAAACCGTAGCCTCCGTTTCGCCGATCACAGGAACCGTATAAGATCCGGAAGTAGCGCCTGTGGCTATTGGCGGACTGTTATGCACATGGTTGTTATGATGGAATACAATGGACCAGCTGAATGCAGACGCAGGCAGCACACCATCTTCCTGATCGTTGCCCGTACCGGAGAAACTGATCACGCTGCCTCCTCTGTAAAATGTTCCGGCAGGAGGCGTGCTGATCTTTGCGACCGGAGCGGCATTGAAAGCGGTGACTGTAAGACTTGCGTTATTGCTCAGCACAGATCCGAAGGCATTGGAAACAGAAACGCTGTAGGAACCCGCGTCTGCCGGCTGCGCACTTGCAACCGTATAAGTCTGAGCGGTGGCGCCTGTAATATTCACACCGTTTTTTTTCCATTGATAGCTCAAAGGCGTAGCACCGGAAGCGCTCACTGTAAATGAAGCGGGCTGTCCCTGAGGTACGCTTGCATTGGCAGGCTGATTGGTAATAGCCGGCGCATTGTTGTTGGTGTAAACGATTTTATAAACCGCGCTAGTCGCAGAGCCTCCTCTTTCACGATACAGATAATAAATATTTCCATCCGGACCAGTCGCAAGGCCAACTGCATCGCGTACGATCTTGTCGGCAAAGGCATTGACTACGGATGGATTGGCAGGGTCGATGTATTTGATCCAGGAATTGCCGTCGTCGTTATGACCAAGGTCCATGAAAAAATATTTGCCCACATATTGACTTGGGTAAGCCTGTACAGACGGATTATAAAATGTGCCCGAGGTAATAGCCGAGCCGTAAATGGTCGGATTGGTTGTGTGACTGTAGGCAAAAACAGGTTCCGTGAAATTAGGAAACTGCGACTGGTTGAACATGCCTTCGGTAGTCGGCCATCCGTAATTTTTTCCTTTTACGGTAACATCGTTGATTTCTTCCCAGGCATTTTCTCCTACATCATTCACATACAATCTTCCTGTGCCAGGCTGAAAAGCGAAGCTGAAAGGATTCCGGAAACCGTAAGCCCAGATCCTTTTTGCCGACTCGGAAGCGCCGGGTGTGTTGAAAGGATTATCGGCCGGAGCGGAGCCGTCCGGATTGATACGCAGAATTTTTCCCAGGTACGTGTTCAGGTCCTGCGAATTGGTATTCACTTTATTTTCTCCCATCACTACATATAATTTTCCGTCTGGCCCGAAATGCAGAGAGCCTCCGTTGTGATAAGGAGATACCAGAGGATTAAAGTCCAGCAGGATTTGTTCCGAAGCCGGATCGATCACATCGCCGTTGATCACGAAACGGCTGAGACGATTGTGAATAGTACCCGTGGGCACCGTGTAATAAAGGTAGATCAGATGGTTGCTGCTGAAATTCGGGTCGAACTCCACACCGAGCAGTCCGCGCTCCCCGTTATAATCGGTATTGATATGGATTGCGGGTGTCGGAAGCAAAGCTCCGTTCTTGATGATCCTCAGATTTCCGATCTGCTCGGTCACAAAGATCCGGCCATCCGGAGCGAAGTTCATCGCTACCGGTAAGGTGAGTCCACCGGCTACCTGAGTTCTGCTGAATCCTGCCGGGAATGTTTGCGCTCCGGCATGCGCGACAACCAGCATGCTGAAAAAAATCAGCATTAATAATCTGAGCATGGAAACGGATATCCGATCCGCTTCATGCCTTAGTAGACATTCTTTTGTTTTCATAAACTTTTATTGGTTTAACAAGACAGGTCTTCTCCCCTTTCCTCCTGCATGGAAAGGGGCTCCTGAGAAGACTTACTTTTTTTATTTCTGAATCTGTATTTTCTTTATTCTGGTTTCGCCGTTGGCGCTGATGCTGAGAATGTATAAACCGTTCTCCAGTCCGCTCGCTTCTATGTTCAGGCTGTTCAGCCCTTCAGCCAGTGAATAGTGATTGCTCCATACCACTTCCGACAGCATGTTGGTGATCGTCACTTTGGCATCCATGTCTCCCTGCGCTTCGAATTCCACATTCATATTTTCTGCTGCCGGATTCGGATAGACGCTGATAGCTTCCGAAGAAGAATTGTTAACAGAAATTCCTGCACGTGCTGCAGAACAGGTTGTACCCACTGTATAAGTAGCCGGGTTTGCACTGGAATTACGCTCTGTCGTTGCTGTTCCCACCCTGTAGGTAAAATAGAAGGTGATGTTCGAACCCGTCGCTGCGGCGATAGTTTTTACATAGTTGCTGCCGGAAGCATCCATAAATATTCCTGAGTAATTGGCCGCTGTGCCCACTTTGTAATTGAGAATTACCATCGTGGTTCCTGCAATCGGCGCACCAGGCTTGAAAGTGATCGTCGCATTATTGCCGGCGCTTGAAGCGGTATAGCTGAAATCACCATTGGCTGCAGAACCTCCGCAGTTGCCTGTCGGTGGAGGAGGTGTCGTTGTCGAGCCATAGACCCCGATCTCATATAGTGAGTAGCCGTATGCCGTCGCTCTTGCTGTACAATAAATTCTAACGTAACGCCCTGAACCTGACAAGCCGGTCCAGTCGTTATTGACCGAAGCATTGCCGGTAACCGTTTTGATATCCGTCCAGTTGACCGCATCGTTGGAAGTCTGAATTTTATAATCCCTTGCGTACGCCGCTTCCCAGCTCAGCTTTACCTCGCTGATCGCATGAGCAGCACCCAGGTCTACATAAATCCATTGAGGATCTGCAAAAAGACTGCTCCAGCGGCTAGTTGTATTTCCATCCACCGCATTGCCGGCTGCCAGGGCAGCAGACTCGTTCGAAGAAGAGAAGGCCGGTCTTGCCAGCGCAAGATTTCCATTTTGCGGAGGAGGGGGAGTCGTACCATTTACCGTAATAGATGCGGCGCCCGAAGTCGTAACCGCACCTGCATTATCGGTTGCTTTTGCGGTGATGCTGTAAGTGCCTTCCGCTACATTATTCCAGGTAATGCTGTAAGGCGCGGTGTTGTCTGAACCGATCAGTGCGGCTCCGCTGTAGAAGTCCACTTTGGAAATGCTGCCATCGCTGTCGCTGGCATTGGCGCTTACCGTAACATTGGCCGGAGCCGTGAAGGTTTGTCCGGAAGCCGGAGAAGTAAGGCTTACTGAAGGTGCGTTATTATTGCAGTTGGTGCCCAGGCTGTAAACCCTTACATAATCGACCAGCATGGTGGTCGGAAAGTCGGCAGGATTGTCGGCACCGCCCAGATTGCCTCCCACGGCTACATTGAGAAGAATGTGAAATTTCTGCGCATTGAATGGCCAGGCACCGCCGACCATGCCGGCAGGTGTATTGGTGGCATATACATTGCCATCTACTGAAAACTGAATTTTATTCGGCGACCACTCCACCGTGAATATGTGAAAGTCAGCCGAGAAATTTACCGGAGGAGGTGTGCCATAGTAAACCGGATTATGCGTCTGCTGATGCACCCCGTTACCCAGGTAATGCAGGGTCGCCAGATTGTAGTTGATATTTTTTCCGGCAGATTCCATAATGTCGATCTCCCCGGTGGAAGGCCAGTTGTTCTGATCAGGCAGCATCCAGAAAGCAGGCCAGGCGCCCTGTGCCGAAGGGA
>JBJMLY010000631.1:0-6161 GCA_045805025.1 Cytophagaceae bacterium
ACTGTATAGGTAATTCTGGTCAGGGACGTCACATTCACGCAGGCGCTCTGCACATTCGTGCCTGCTCCGGTTGAAAGTGCTATCGTCGGAGTTGCAATCACTGTAATCGTACCGGTAGCAGTTGCTGCTGCGCACGGAGCCATACCCGTCGTACTCACTGTATAGTTAAAAGTTCCTGAGGCTGTCGGTGTACCTGAGATCGTAAAGGTACCTGCCGCAAAGTTTGTTGTTAGGCCGGCTGGTAAGCCTGATACACTGGCGCCGGTTGCGCCGCCGCCTACTGTATAGGTAATACTGGTCAGCGCCGTCACATTCACGCAGGCGCTCTGCACATTCGTGCCTGCTCCTGAACTTAACGCAATTGTCGGAGTAGCAATCACTGTAATCGTTCCTGTCGCCGTCGCCGCTGCGCAAGGTGCCATACCCGTCGTGCTCACCGTATAATTAAAGGTTCCGCTGGCTGTCGGTGTACCTGAGATCGTAAAGGTACCTGCCGCAAAGTTTGTTGTAAGTCCCGCTGGTAAGCCTGATACACTGGCTCCGGTTGCTCCTCCGCCCACTGTATAAGTAATACTGGTCAGCGCCGTCACATTCACGCAGGCGCTCTGCACATTCGTGCCTGCTCCGGATGAAAGTGTTAGAGTCGGTGTGGTTATGGAATTAACAACAATGGTCTGATCTGTAAAACAAGCTGTTGCCGGATTGTAAAGTCTTACTGTATAGGTGCCTGAAGTAAGAGTGCTTATCGTATTTGTTCCGTTCACAGTGGCTGTAGCAGGTATACCTCCTGTATAACTTGCTCCGGCAGTATAATTATACCTTAATGTAGTAACCGTTGTCGGAAAGGTAATCGTACCATTGGCAGCAGCGGCACAGGCATCTGTCTTGCTTAAAGTCAATGTAGGATTAGGATTGGAATTGACAGTGATCGTCTGATCCTTAAAGCAGCCAGTTGCCGGATCATGAAGCCTGACGGTATAAGTATTTGCAGCCAGCGCACTGATTGTATTAGTACCGACCACACTGGTATTGGCGGCCGGAGGAACTGCTCCTGTATAGGTAGCTCCAATGGACTTATCATACTTATAAGTATTGACGGTTGTACCGAAGCTTATCGTACCATTGGTAGCTGCGCCACAGACATCTGTAGCAGACAAGCCAAGAGTAGGATTGTTATTATTAACCGACTTTGTGGAATCTTTATAACAGGTATTACCAGGATTATACAAACGTATAGTGAAAATGCCTGCTCCTGTATTCGCAATAACATTCGTTCCAACAATAGTAGCTGTGGCAGGAACTCCTCCTGTATAGGTAGCTCCTGATGTATAATTGTATTTAAAGGCTGCTGAGGCTGTAGGAAACGAAATACTTCCCAGGGCAGCTCCGCAGGCATCAGTCTTGGTAATGTTTCCGGAATAGGCCGGCCGGTTATCTGCAATAGTAGAAGATGCATCCGTAAAACACCCTGATACCGGATCAGTAAGCCGCACTGTATAGGTTCCGGCGGAAAGGTTTATAATACTGTTTGTTCCATTTACCGTTGAGGAGGCAGGAGGATTAGGGCCTGTATAAGTCGCCCCCGCTGTATAACCGTAGTCAAGTGTGGTTACCGTCGTAGGAAAAGTAATTCCTCCCACCGCAGAAGTACAAATATCGGCTTTGGTTAATGTCAGGGTTGGATTAGTGCCTCCTATAATCGTTGCACTCTTATCAACAAAACATGTATTTCCAGGATTGTACAACCGAACCGTATAAGTTCCGGCCGCGAGTCCGGCAATCGTATTCGTACCATTTACGGAAGTAAAAGCTGCCGGAGGTACGGGGCCTGTGTAGGTTGCTCCTGCCGTCTTATCGTATTTGTAGGTGGCAACAGGAGTAGCAAAAGATAAAGTACCTGTACCCGCTCCGCATATATTAGTAGTAGCAATCGAAAGAACCGGATTATTATCGACCACAGAAATTGTTCCATCGGTAAAACAGCCTGAGGCCGGATCTCTTAATCTTACCGTATAGGTTCCGGCTGCAAGTGGAGTTATATTATTAGTTCCATTGATTGTTGCGGTAGCCGGCGTTACACCTGTATAAGTTAAGCCCGATGTATAATTATATCTTAATGTAGTTACCGTTGTAGGAAAAGAAATTTTACCGGTTGTAGCTCCGCAGACATCTGTTTTACTCAGGGTCAACGTAGGCGGAACAGTTGCTATGGTATTGATGGTAATACTCTGATCAGTAAAACAACCGGTAGCGGGATTATAAAGCCTGACCGTATAAGTGCCTGCTGCCAATCCCCCAATCGTATTGGTGCCATTGACAGAAGCAAAAGCGCTTGGAGGTACCGGTCCTGTATAGGAGGCAGCTGCGGAGTAATCGTATTTTAAGGTAGTAACTCCTGTAGGAAATGTGATGATTCCTGTTGTATTGCCTGCACCGCACACATCGCTCTTACTGAGTGTCAGTGTTGGATTAGCATTCGCAACAATTGTGATTGTTTTATCTGTAAAACAACCCAGCGCCGGATTATGAAGCCGAACAGTATAAGTTCCCCCAGCTAATGCACTGATGGTATTGGTACCTACAACCGATGTATTGGCCGTTGGAGGAACAGGTCCGGTATAAGTTGCACCGGCTGTATAATCATATTTCAATGTATTGACTGTCGTTGCAAAACTGATCGTACCAATGGCCGCGGCACCGCAATAATCAGTTTTACTCAAAGTAAAGGTTGGGTTTACCGTGATAAAGACCGTAGCAGTAGTGCACAACGGTGTCGGCGTAGAGAAGTCACATACCGAATAAGCCAATGTATCATAATCGGTATATCCTGCTGTTGGAGTATAGGTGATGGTTCCTCCTGCATTGATCACAGTCCCGCCATGTTTGGGAGCAGTGCTTACGGTAACACTGGATGGATTTATATTATTCTCAGGATCCGTGTCATTCGCCAACGGATTAAAAGTAACGGGTGAATTCAGACATGTGGCCACCACATCGTTTGTACCTACGGGAGGACAGGCATTGGTGACCGTATAGGAAAGATTGGTATTCAGAGAATAAGTGTACCACCAGGTATTGATCGTGCGGTTATTTCCAAAACCATTTCCATTGGCAACACTGTTATTTACGTTGGCATTATTATCCCATTTATGAGCAGGGCTGGCTGAGCCGGTAAGGTTTGTAGTGACATCCGAACTATTGGCGATCCCGCCAGGATTGGTCGGAGGCAAAAGACCTGAGTCATCCCAGAAAACCAGAGGTGGGGGCAAAGCCGGACGTACAATGGCGACCTTTACACCATTATTATCGAATTCGGCATCAAAGATCGGAAAGTTCGTTAGGCCGGAAATTACCTTAATATTAATTGTAATAGACAAACCTGCCGTCACCAGGGTACCTAGACCGTCTTTCCCATTCCATGGCACACAATTATATCCCGCTGAAAGATTCTGGCTAAAAAGAACATCCCTTGTTCCCGCATCGTATACACCATTCCCATTAAAATCCAGGAATACATCCGATTGACAGGGCTTACTGGGAAAAATTTCTATGCAATAGCCGGTTCCTCCCGAGGGACAGCCTGTAACCTGAGGGGTACTGCTCAAGGTGGCGGATATTCCTGAGGGATATTCACTGGGATCCGGGTTGTTCAGAAATATTTTATACGAGGCATACAGTACTTTATTTATGACCGATTTTCTATCGGTCGCAACCACTCCGCTATTGGTAACTCCGGTTTTATTGCAGACTACAGAAAAGCCAAAAGGATTCATTCCATTCATATCCAGCGTTGTTACCACACTGTCAGCCGTATATACATAAAAAACAGAATTCGCCGGAGTTGCAGCAGCATTCGTATTCAGACCCCAGGCTTCTGACCATAAGCGTCCGAGTATTGGCTGACTGGTTGATAAATCTGAAACAGTAAAGTCAAAATAGTTGAATTGCATGGGTGTACCCGATGCTGCAGTAGGACTCCCGAAATTGAATTCAATATAATAATCTCCGTTCATGAGAGGATTATAGGAAAGCGCATTATAACCTCCTCCAGCCAGTGCGGAAGGACCGGCTACTGCTTCTGCATAGGTATTTATATATCCCGGCAAACCCACGGTTGGAACCAGACTAGGGCCAACAACAATAGTACCTGAAGGATCTTTAATCCTGTAATACAAATTACCAGCTGTAATCTGGTTAAGCCCCCAATAGATCCTCTCGTTGGCAAAATTTTTAATATGGATGTGAATTCTCTCGTCTACGCCCGTACCCAGGTATGTACCCCAATTTTTATAGGTACTTGTACCATTCAGAAGATCCAACACACAGTCATTGGCTGCTATAGGCTGAACCTGCTTGGTTCCTTCTGCAAAAACATAGTTATGAATGATAAAGATTAAATAGAAGGGGACTAGTACTTTCAGGAAAGGCCTCATAAAGTAATACTGGAGCTGTTTGTATACGGAAATTAAACTTTATTTACGCAGGAATTGAAAATCTACTGTTTTTAAATCTTTATATTCTACAAATTGATATATTCAATAGACTAACATTAAAATAGTTACGATTAAATATTAAACAAAATCACCATTTTTCCAGTATGGAGTGTCTAAAATACACCATAAACTCTCTTAAAATAATCTATTTTCTTTCAGAATAAGTCAGCTTTAAAATATCAGACCAAAATATGAACCTGCTTCAACAAAAAAGCGCCCTTCGGAGGCGCTTTTGGGGTTCAAAAAGAACATAAAGCCTATTCCACTTTCACTAATTTAACCATTCTAACCATTTTTTCAAACTCGATATAGACGACATAAACCCCTGCCTTTAACTGTGAGCCTAGCCTTATCTCCTGATTGCTGAAATATTCATGGGAAGCAGAAACTTCCACTCCTTTACTATCAATGATCCGGATAGTGATTGGCGAAGTGCCGCTACTTGAAATGGTCAGGCTGGCTTCATTCATACATGGATTCGGAAATAATGTACAGGCAAAATTAGCAGATGAACCATATAAACCCGTCGGTGACTGGGGATTTACTGTGACAAACACCGAGCTTGGGTTACTTGGACCAGAGCCGTCGTTGGCAGTAACCGTAAGGGTTCCACCTGTAGCAGCCGGACCAAAATCAATCGTCACGGTACTGGTGCCGTTTCCACTGAAGGTAACTCCTGTACCTGTATAAGTCCATGTATAGGTAGTGCCTGGCACATCCGTAACAGAAAATGTAACTCCTGTCTGTCCCTGCGTTACCGGATTTGCGGAAGCGGTAATGCTGCCTGGATCCGGCGTCTGGGGAGCGGCTGTAATGGTAAAAGTCTGGTTTGAAGAGGTGGGGTTATAATTAGCGTCCGCCGCTACATTCACGGTGACCGTTACTGTACCCACTGCATTTAAGGTCAATGAAGATCCTGTCAGCGTTGCAGAACCTGTACCATTGGCTTCACTCCACGTGATTGCCCCGGTACCTCCGCTGAGGGAATTGGTAAGACTTACTACGGAACTTACCACGCCGCTATTGGCAGATGTGATGCTCACGACAGGCGTAGCCTTGTTAATGGTAAGAGTCGCGGTGGCAGAGCCCGCCGCAAAAGAGCCGCTTGCGGACTGATCTGCCTGTATGGTAGCTGTTCCGGCACCGGAAATGGTAACCTGTCCGTTTGAAGCCACCGTCACAATGCCTGCAGGCGTACTGCTAATCAGCGAATAGCTGAATGCTCCGGGAGAATTGGAACTTGCTGAAAGTATGAAGGATGGGTCACCATATACTTTCGTGATATTATTAAATGTAATTGATGGAGAATTGGCAGCATTAATGGTAAAATTCTGTGTTCCTGAAGCCGCATTGTAGTTCGCGTCGGCTGCAATATCTACAGTAACAGTAACTGTTCCGGCCGCTGTCAGATTCAGCGTTGTGCCGCTCACATTTGCTGCACCTGTTCCATTAACAACTGACCAGGTGGCTGCGCCCGTTCCGGCACTGACAACATCGGTCAGTCCAATGCTCGTTCCAACCTGACCGCTGCCTGCCGACGTAATAGTGACGGTACGGTTGCCTTTCCCGATGGTAATGGTTTGTGTAGCGGATGCGGCATTGTAATTGGCGTCGGCCGCTATATTTACAGTAACCGATATTGTCCCTGCTGTTGCGAGACTCAATGTG
>JBJMLY010000632.1:0-2702 GCA_045805025.1 Cytophagaceae bacterium
CTCTTTCAAGTGTTACTTTGTTCTTTGATACTAACAATCATCGTGAAAGCGTTCATCCAACTTCCATGGTTGGTTGCTTCAGTGGTCGGCTTCAGTCTTTCCTTATCATCGACAGCTTTCGCTCTTCAGACGCTCGAAGAAAGAAACGAATTTAAAACTGATCACGGACAAGCTGCCTTTACGATTCTTCTCACTCAGGATCTTCTCGCCATTCCCGTGCTCGCGATAGTTCCGATGATATGGCCGAAGGGCGGTGTGGAATCTTCAGGACCATTATGGCTCTTTCCTTTTGTGCTGGTTGGTCTTTATGTCCTTTCAAGATTTTTTATTCGCCCTCTCTTCCGGCATCTCGCTGAAACTCACTCGCGTGAAATTTTTACGGTCTCTGCACTGTTCATCGTGCTTGGTGTTTCCGCGGTCATGATTAACATCGGGCTTTCCGCCGCTCTCGGCGCTTTCATCGCGGGCGTGTTTCTCGCGGAGAATGAGTATCGGCACGAACTTGAGGCCAACATTGAACCGTTCCGTGGACTTCTCATGGGACTTTTCTTTATCTCGGTCGGAATGAGCGTTAGTATTGATTTGTTTCTGTCACGGCCTCTCGAGCTTCTCGGAACAACACTCGCATATTTTCTTCTGAAGTGGGCACTCATTACCTTCGTAGGAAGAAGAGAAGGAATGGGAAAATCCGGCGCCAGCCGCATGGGATTCTTCATTGCCCAGGGTGGTGAATTCGCTTTCGTGATCTTCGGTCTCCTCGCGGAAAGAAAACTCATGCTGGATTTTCACATGGACTTCCTCGGGGCAATGATCACTCTTTCCATGCTGATGGGACCCTTTCTCGAAAAAATTCTCGAAGCAAGAAAGAAGATTTTCGTCTCTGGCGTAGCCAACGAGCCTCACTACGATGTCATCAAAGATGAGCATCCGGAAATTATCATCGGGGGCTTCGGTCGCTTCGGTCAGATGTTCGGAAGGGTGTTTCGCGCTCAAGGAATTCCTTTCGTGGCGATCGATCACGATGCCGGCCAGATTGATCTTCTTAGGAGGTTTGGGAACAAAGTTTACTTTGGCGATGTCTCACGCCTCGATCTTCTTCGTTCTGCCGGAGCGGACAAAGCGAAGTACCTTGTGCTTGCGATCGATGATGTGGATGTGTCTATTAAAACTGCACAGCTCGTTCGACAGTATTTTCCTCACCTCAAAATTTTTGCCCGCGCTCGCAATCGCGGTCATGCGTTCGATCTTTTTGAAGAAGGCGTCACTCACATCAAGCGTGAGACGTTTGACTCCAGTGTAAATTTTGTGGGTGATCTCCTCGTCGACATGGGCCTTGAAAAAGAGCGTGCTCACAACATCATTGAACACTTCCGTCGTCATGATGAGGCCATGATGCGTGAGCAGGCGAAGGTCCGGAAAGACGAGCAGATGTTCATTTCCGTCTCTAAGCAGGGGGCGGCCCAGCTGGAAAACGTTCTCAAGGATGAAAGTAATAAGAGTTATCTTTAAAGACTCATCCATGACGCGCCGTCAAAGTGTTCTTTTTGTAGCCTTTTCATTTACGATACTTGTCATTTTTAGTACAAAATTCTGTATCTGAAAATTTTTAGCAAACTCATTCATCACCTATAGGGAGATCTCTCATGATGGAATCTTGGAAGATGTGGATTAACACTCCAGTGATCTTCGGTGTTCTCGCGCTCGCGATCGCCGGCTTTTTTTATTTCCGTATTCTTGGACTTGGAAAAGGAAATGAAACCATGGAACGCATCGGCGGTTACATCCGCGAAGGTGCCATGGCATTTCTCGTCAGACAGTATAAAGTCCTCGCAGTTTACGGCGTAGTTGTAGCGGGCCTCATCGTTTACGGCCTCGGGACTCTCGCTGCGATGTCATTCCTCCTCGGCGCTTTCCTCTCTCTCCTCGCGGGTTTCGTCGGCATGAAGGCCGCGACTTACGCGAACGTGAAGACAACTCAATCTGCCCGCGAAGGTTCAAAGGCCAACGCTCTCCTCACTGCGCTTGATGGTGGTGCGGTCATGGGTCTTTCGGTTGCTGGTCTTGGTGCCATCGGCCTCGGCGCGATCTACCTCGTGTTCAAAGACCACGGTGATAAAATTCTCTCAACTGTTCTTCACTCTTTCGCCGTTGGTGCTTCATCGATCGCGCTCTTCGCACGTATCGGTGGTGGTATTTACACAAAAGCGGCTGACGTTGGTTCCGACATCGCTGGTAAAGTGATCGAGAACATTCCGGAAGACGATCCACGTAACCCTGGTGTTATCGCCGATAACGTCGGTGACAACGTGGGTGACGTTGCGGGTATGGGCGCGGATATTTACGAATCCATGGTTGCTGCAATCGTTGCTGCCATGGCGATCGCGATTACTTCTTCTGAACTTCCGACTCTCGTTAGCGAAGGCATGATGGAGATGAACAAAGTTGTGGCAGTCGGTCTTCCGCTTGTTCTCTCTGCAGTTGGTCTCCTGGTTTCTATTATCTGTATCTTCATCGCGCGGCTTCTGAAGCACAGAGATCCGGCGATGGTTCTCCGTGCTGCTCTCATCATGCCGCCAGTAGTTCTTGCGGTTGTTACTGCGTTCATCATGAGCACTCTCGGCATCACTCAGCACGTGACTGCGATCATGACCATCGGTGCTCTCGGCGGTACCATCATCGGTCTCGTCACGGACTACTACACA
>JBJMLY010000633.1:0-2399 GCA_045805025.1 Cytophagaceae bacterium
ATCTCATCAATGTGGGGGGCGCCGATGCAGAGCCCGTGATCCGCAAGGCCCTGGCGTTGGGTGGCGATGAAGCCATTCGCGTTAACACTGCCAGCACCGATAGTTTTTACATCGCTTCGCAAATTGCCGAAGTGGCTAAACAGGGCAATTACGATCTTATTTTTACCGGTAAGGAAACCATCGATTTCAATGGATCGTCCATTGGCGGCATGGTGGCCGAACTGCTCGATATGCCGTATGTTTCGCTCGCTGTAAAGTTCGACCTTAACGGTTCCACCGCTACCATCACCCGCGAAATTGAAGGCGGCGAAGAAGTGTGTGAAGTGCCTTTACCTGTTGTGGTAAGCTGTCAGAAAGGGGTGGCCGAACAGCGTATTCCCAACATGAAGGGCATTATGGGCGCCCGCACCAAACCGTTGAAAGTGCTGGAGCCGGTGGCGGCAGATACGCTTACCACGGTGGCCAGCTTTGGATTACCGCCGGCCAAAGCCGGGGTAAAACTGGTTCCGGCCGATAACCCCGCCGAGCTGGTGCGGTTGTTACACGAGGAAGCGAAGGCATTTTAATTTGCAAATCCCGACCAAGTCGGGACAAGTCGTGCCAATTAGCCAATGGGAAAATGATGTACCCGGCTTCGTGCCGTTCCCCATCATCCGTTGCGTCGCACTCTTGTACGTTCAGTTCTTTACTCAACAAAAACTACCCGATTGCTGATCCGGCTAAAGTCAGGATCAGCAAATCATCAAATTATCAGATTATGGTTTTAATATTCATCGATCAGGCCGATGGCCATGTAAAAAAAGCCGCTTATGAAGTGTTAAGCTACGGCGCCAAAGTAGCTGAATTGTTAGGCACTACTGCCGAAGGCGTGGTATTGGGCGCTGTACAGGACGATCTACCGGCACTGGGTAAATATGGCGTCAAAAAAATATACCAGGTAGCCAATGATACACTCAACCATTTCGATGCCCAGGTGTTTACCAAAGTAATTGCCCAGGTAGCGCAGGCTGCCGGTTCAAAAGTGATCATATTTTCAAACAACGTTGATGGTAAGGCCATTGCTCCCCGCCTGGCGGCCCGCCTTAAGGCCGGCCTGGTACCCGGCGCAGTGAGCCTGCCCGAAACCGGCAATGGGTTCACTGTTCGGAAAAATGTTTTTTCGGGAAAAGCTTTTGCCAATTACACCATCAACTCCGATATAAAGATCATTTCGCTTAGCCCCAACTCATACCAGGTGACGGAAGGCAGCGGAACCGCAGAAGTGGTGCCTTTTACTGCCACTGTAGACGCGCCTAAAGTAACCATCAAATCGGTTAATAAAGCTTCGGGCGAAGTACCATTAAGCGAAGCTGAGATCGTAGTAAGCGGCGGCCGTGGTTTGAAAGGCCCCGATAACTGGGGATTAATTGAAGAACTGGCACATGTGCTGGGCGCCGCCACTGCCTGCAGCCGGCCCGTAGCCGATGAGCACTGGCGCCCGCATCATGAACATGTGGGACAAACAGGTCTTACTATTGCGCCAAATTTATATATTGCAGTCGGCATTTCAGGGGCTATACAACACCTGGCCGGAGTGAACCGAAGTAAGGTGATTGTGGTTATAAACAAGGACCCCGAGGCCCCCTTCTTTAAAGCGGCCGATTATGGTATTGTGGGTGACGCATTTGAAGTAGTACCCAAAATAACGGAAGCGGTTAAAAAGCTGAAAGGAATGGCATAAATTAACCCGGTTTATTCATGAAATGAGGTTAAATGATTTGGGCTCATTTTTTGAATAAAAACCCTTAGTTTCGTGCTTTCGTTATGAAGAAAATAGAGTTGGAAATAGTTGCCTTGTCACACAGCATTACTCAAACTCATTCTTATGCTGTGGTGTTGGGAGAAGTAAACGGATTGCGCCGGCTTCCGATCGTTATTGGAGGCTTTGAAGCGCAGGCCATTGCCGTGGCACTGGAGAAAATGCACCCGAGCCGACCGCTCACGCATGACCTGATGAAGAATTTCATGAATGCCTTCAACATCGATCTGCAGGAGATCGTGATCTGCGATCTTCAGGAAGGTATTTTTTATTCGAAGCTGGTTTGCGTAAGCGAACACGATACTGTTGAAATTGATTCAAGAACATCCGATGCGCTGGCCCTGGCCGTTCGCTTCGGATGTCCTATTTATACCTACGATAATATTCTTGAAAGCGCCGGCATTTTAATGGAAGACCCATCGGGCAAGAAAAAACAGCCCCGCGAAGCAGTGGCCGCCGAATCTGCCGCCGGTACCGACGACCTGAAAACACTGACCATCGACGAGCTGCACACCCTGTTAACCGAGGTGTTGGAAATGGAAGATTATATCCGGGCCATTGCCATTCGCGATGAAATAAACAGCCGCAAACGCAACCGGGG
>JBJMLY010000634.1:0-1909 GCA_045805025.1 Cytophagaceae bacterium
ACTGGATTATTTGAACGGACTAGAAGGAGATGAATATGAAATTCCAGATTCCGCTGATGCAAAGGATATGGCCGCACTTTACGATGAAGAAGATCTTGGTAAGATCGGGCAATGGATTAAGAAAGCGGCAAAGAATGTAGTAAAGGCAGCAGGCAAGGTAGTCAAAGTAGCTGCAAAAGTGGGACTATCCCCCTTGCGTAACGGGCTTCTGATAGCGATGAAAGAGAACCTGCTCAAAGTGGGTGGAAAGCTCAGGTACGCCTACCTGACCGATGCACAGGCGGCAAAGCTGAACATAAATCCTGTTGCTCTTGCATCCCTGAGAAAGATCAGAACTAAAGTAGAGAAAATCTATGAGGGTGCTGGAGGAAAAAAAGAAGCCCTCAGGCTTGCTGTCCTGAATGGAAGAGCGAACAGGGATAAAAAAGTACCTCTTGCGGGTCTTTCAGGTCTTGGAATCGTCTATGCAGACCAGGAGGAATATGACATACTGCATAGTACCAGCGGACTTGGACAGCTTGGAAATCCCGCCTTTGTCGCAGCAGCGATGGGCGCACTTAAAATGATCGCCACCTCCTTGAATTCGGTAAAAGGGCTTTTCAAGTCTGGAACAAAGGAGGCAGCAGAAACGGACACACCGATTGATGAAAATGCAGCGGTTGATACGAGCAACATTACAGATTCAGGAAGTGAAGAAAGCATAACAACAGAAAATGATACTACGACTACTGATTCATCTGCTTTGCCAGCAGTATCAAATAACACCACAGGAAGCAGAACCACTAATACTCTTATTGCAAAGAAAAGTATCAGTCCTGTTCCGGCTGCACAAGATACTCAAGAGGCGAGCCAGGAAACGAAAGGCATCATTGCCTGGGCAAAAGAAAACCCACTTCTGGCAGCAGGAGCAGTAGCAGGAACGGCAGCCATTGGATATATGATATTTAGAAAGGCACCAAGCAAGGGACTAAGCGGGGTGTCAGGAAGGAGGAAGAGAAAAAAAACGAAAGCAAAATCAAAACCAAAGACGGGAAAATTTAAAGCAATTACGATCAGATAGGATATGTCAGCAAAGAGAAGAAAGAAAAGTGGGGTGAGGAAAAAACGGGCAAGATCCCTGAGCGGAATTGAATCTGTTCTTGCTCCCACAAAAGTAAGTCAGGGCGGACTGCAAACCGGACAATTGGGAATAGGGCTACTTACCCTTGCGGGAGCAAACATAGCTGGTTCAATCCTGCTCGGTAACCATTCCATCTGGCCAGCAGTGGCAGCAATGGGAATCGGAGTATGGAAAAAGAACCTGTACTGGACAATGGCGGGGGCAGGACTTTTACTTGCCAACGGATACCAGGCTACCGCACCAACGCCTGTGAGCGGAACCGATGATGAGATGAACGGATTCGACCTTGCCAGCTTAACAGAAAAGGCAAAGGAAAGAGCAAAGAACTACTTCTCAAATTTTGCAGAGAAGCTCTACTTGCCAAAACCAGAAACAGCAACTCCGGCTGTAAATGGAATGAACGGAGGAGAAGAAGTGAATTATTTTCTCAATCCCTACTCACAGGTAGGCGCAGTAGATACAAGCGATCTGGATAAACTACAAATGAAGATCGACAGCATGAACGGAAGCGCACCGGTGGGTGAGATTGATGTGACAGAGAGGAATTTTTGAAGGGACGATTTAAACAATTAAGCGAGGATGATGGAAGGGTTAGGAATGCTTGCAAATAGCGAGTACGATAATGCCGCAGACCTGATGGGTCTGGGTGCGATGGATGAAGAGTTGATGGGTTATTTGGCAGCCCTTGATCCTGTAACAAGGTTCAAGGCACTATCCAAAATGAAGAAGAGCGGGTCTTCTTCAAAAGGATCAAGAGCCGAAATGGAGAAGTTCTTCCCAGAGCTTCCC
>JBJMLY010000635.1:0-1552 GCA_045805025.1 Cytophagaceae bacterium
CGGAATATTATATTTATAGTTCAGCAATTAATTATGCAGGAGGGAAGGGTTTGCTAGAAGTGATAATAGCTGAATGAAAATTGGATTATAAATCCAATACAGAATAAGTCAGGATTACAAATCCTGACTAGCAGAAATGAAAATGCATTACAAAACCCAGCTAGTCAGGATGTTCTAAATTAATAACAATAAAAATTAAAAATAATGAGCTGGTCAGGATTTGTAATCCTGACCATTTTTGTTTGTAATTGGCAATTACAAAAGCCAGCATAATGGGAATAAGAAACAACATTCATGAAGGGTATTTATATTATTTAACATTAACAATAGTTGATTGGGTTGATGTATTTACAAGACCAGTTTATAAAGAGATTATTGTCGATTCATTAAAATATTGTCAAAGAGAGAAAGGTTTAGAAATATATGCATGGTGTTTAATGACGAATCATCTACATCTTATTGCATCAGCCAAAGAAGGATTTCATTTGTCAGATATATTGAGAGATTTTAAAAAGTATACATCGAAGAAAATCATCAAAGCAATTATAGAAGAAAATGAAAGTAGGAGAGAATGGATGTTGTATCGATTTGAGTTTGCAGGAAAATACAATAACAAGATAAAGGATTTTAAATTTTGGCAAGATGGAAATGAAGCAAAAGAAATTATTTCAAATGAATTTTTGGATCAAAAGTTAAATTATATTCATCGAAACCCAGTTGAGTCAAGAATAGTAGATGAGCCGGAATATTATATTTATAGTTCAGCAATTAATTATGCAGGAGGGAAGGGTTTGCTAGAAGTGATAATAGCTGAATGAAAATGGATTACAAATCCATTGCAGAATTAGTCAGGATTACAAATCCTGACAAGCAGAGTAATGTATCTATTATATGGGGTCGTAGCGAGACGCTACGACCAGTTGGGTGAAGAGAATGGATCATGTGGATGTTTAAGAGAGCTGGCCAAAAGAACAAAAGGAATAATGATTTTCAATTTTGGCTACAGCATAATCGCGGCACGCGAGGAGATGTACTGATGAAGTCACTCGGGAATCTGAGTTTCGGGGTGAGCGCTTCGGCGCTCGCCCTTTTTGTCTTTCTGTCGACAACTCCCGTGCACGCGCAAGACGCGTCCTCGGCGCACCCCAAAGCAAAGGTCGTTCTTGACCAGGAGAATTATGTTCCCGGCGCGAGCGTGACCGGCGATCCTGCAGCCTCCGCTCCCGCGGGCAGCGCTGATGCGCAACCAGCTACAGACGCTTCCGCTGCTTCTGCGAGTACTGCAGATGGCAAGACAGACTCGGCTGATGCAGGCTATGACGTGCTCGCATACAAGCAGGAAAATGCGAAAGGTCTGCAGGCGGATATCGCCCAGCTGCAAAGCCGGATCCAAACATTGACTGACCAGATCGCCGCGGAGGAAGATTCTGCCAAGCGCTCGCCTCTTGTGAGCCAGAAACAACGGTCGGAAGAAGCTCTAAAGGCCATGCTTTCGCATCAGGAGAATCTCAATGCTGAGATTGAAAAACTAAAGGCAGAAAAACCTGAAAGC
>JBJMLY010000636.1:0-3615 GCA_045805025.1 Cytophagaceae bacterium
GGAGGTAATGTTGTGCTGACTTCTTCGGCAGGTTCTTCCTATACCTGGTCAACAGGTGCTGTCACCCCAGCTATTATAGTATCAGCCAGCGGGTCCTATACTGTTCAGGTAACTGGTGTGAATGGATGCAGCGCTATATCGTCCCCCACTATAGTTAACGTGAATGCATTACCGGTCCCTGTAATAACAGCTGGTGGTTCTACGACATTCTGCGTGGGCGGCAACGTAAGCCTTAGCAGTTCTAATGCTTCTTCCTTCCTATGGTCAAACGGAGCGACAAGCCAAAGCATTACGGTAAACAACTCCGGTGTATATACAGTAAGCGTTGTGGATGCCAATGGATGCTCCGGAATTTCAGCGCCTGTTACCACCATTGTAAATGCTTTACCGGTCCCAACGATCACCGCTGGTGCTGCAACGACATTCTGCGCGGGCGGCAGTGTAAGCTTAACCTCCTCAGCGGGATCTTCCTATTTATGGTCTAACGGAGCTGTTACCGCGAGCATCTCAGCAAACATAGCCGGAGCCTATACCGTAACGGTTACCGACGCAAACGGATGCGTGGGAACATCTGCTTCAACTCTGGTTACATTGAACGCGCTGCCTGTTCCGTCCATTACTGCCGATGGCCCTACTGTCTTTTGCTCCGGCGATGCCGTTAATTTATCTTCAGACCCCTATCCTGCTTACTTATGGTCTACAGGCTCTACAGCACAAAGTATTCATGTAAATGCAGGTGGAATTTATACGGTGACCGTAACCGATGGCAACGGATGCTCGGGAACATCAGCACCCCAATCTGTGACGGTAAATTCCTGCTTAATAATCTGGACCGGATCTGTATCATCCGATTGGAATGCAGGCAATAACTGGAATTCAGGATTTATTCCCGCTGGCGACGATGATATCAAAATTCCAGCATTATGTGCAAATTATCCTGTTATCACAGGCAGCATCACCGTACACAATCTGACTATCGATGCCGGGGTAAGCTTTACTCTTGGCAGCGGAGCTGTATTGAATATAACTGGAAACATTACAAACAATGGAACCTTTACTGATAATGGGGGAACTATAAATTTCATAGGTACATCTCTTCAGAGTACCACGGGCAGCTTTACATTCAATCATGTAAATATTAATAATGTTTCAGGAGTAAAAATTAATAATACTATTACTGTTGCCGGAATTCTAAGCCTTATCAATGGACAACTTAATTCAGGCGGAAATCTTACCATGGATCTGAATACTGGCTTTATAGCTTACAATGGCACAGACAACGGAAGTATTTCAGGCAATATTAAAACTTTAAAAAATATTGTCTGCTATAAAACACATTACCTTTCTTCGCCGCTAAATGGAACTACTGGAAATGATTTTGCAGATAATACAGTTATAATAGATCCTACTACTCTTAAGACCAGATTATTTTCATGGGGATTTTCAACCCAAAGCTGGTTAGCCATAAATAATATCAATACCTCACTAAACTTACTATCAGGATATTCAGTCTATTTTACTAACCCTACTTCTCTTGACTTTAACGGAACTTATACTCATAGTTCCGTACCATATTCAATGAGCGTAAACGCAACGGCTGCGAATCAATCTGTCTTAGTGGGGAATCCATATCCCTCTACAATCGATTGGGAATCTAATGCCTGGAGCCTAACCAATGTCAAAGGATCTGTTACCTACTGGGACGCCTGTAATGGCAAGTATGCTTCTTATACAGTGGGTGGAGTAGCCACCAACGGAGCAACCAGATACATTCCACCTATGCAGGCCTTTTATCTGAAAACTATTGGAACAGGTGCTGCTTCGGTAAATTTGAATAACAATGTCCGAACTAGCTCGTTTAATCCTTCAATATGGAAGCAAGGCACGCCCTCCAATACACTTAAACTTACTTTGAGTTCTGGAACTTACAGTGATGAAACAGTTATTCGGTTCCATGAAAATGCAGTAGATGGTTTTGACAATCAACTAGACGCGCCTAAATTCAGGAACCCCGATCTGGTACCTTCTTTTTATTCAGTCACTGAAAACGAGGAATACGCCATCAATACATTGCCCCATTCAAATGAAAAAAATATACCGCTTCATATTGAGTCGGGTTTTGCAGGAACTTACACGATTCATGCAAATGAATTAGGACCGTTTACCGCCGACTATACTTTAATTTTACAAGATAAACTTCTGAATAAAAACATAGAGATTTTATCGGAAGACTATACTTTTTCGCTCAATAAAGAACAAAGCGTGAATCGCTTCAGCCTTATTTACAAAAACAATCCAGGAGCTGCCCATTCTAATAAAAAGACTATTGTAAGTATTAACAGTGATGGACAAAATGTAAAAGTGGACTGCTTTGGGATGCAAGAACAGGCAGATATTTATATTTATAATTCAATCGGTCAATTAATAAGCCGTAATTCTTTTGATACCCGTTTAATTTATAGTGAAAAACCCCAGAATATCATTCCAGGAATATATATTGTAAAGGTAGTGGCAGACGGTCAAGCTTATTTTGGTAAAGTCTATCTCTCAGAATAATTAAGAAAAAGAGAGATTGCTGTAATTGCTGTATAAATAATCTCTCTTTTTTTAACTTTTACTTCTCTTCCAAAATGACTTTTTAGCTTATTTTTAAAACAAAAAGCATGAAAAAATCTTTTTAATCGAATATTTCACGCAAAATAATCTAAGAAATAACTAAATTGTAATTTATTACGTACGTAATTTATTGATAGAATATAAATAAATCACTCTATGAACTTAGGTCCCACTAAGCAAGTTTTCCTTTTCATTTACTTAATCTTAATTTCCACACTAGCCTATTCGGCATGCCCTACAATTTATCACGTAACAGGTGGTGGAGCTTATTGCTCAGGCGGATCAGGGGTTGCTATTGGACTTGATAATTCTGAAATAGGAATAACCTACACATTAAAAAGAGGTTCCGGAACTATTCAAACCCGAAGCGGGACAGGTAGCGCTTTAACTTTTAGCAATCAGGCTGTAGCTGGAACCTATACTGTTACTGCAACCGATGGAAGCTGTGTACTGACTATGAATGGCAATGCTACTATAGCTGTCAATTCAAACCCCAGTATTTTCAGTATGACAGGAGGCGGCAGCTATTGTCAGGGGGGCACAGGTATAGCGGTAAAATTATCAGGTTCACAGTCTGGGGTGAATTATCAGCTTTTTTTAGCAGGCTCTCCGGTAGGAAGCCCTGTGGCAGGAACAGGTGGGATTATTAGCTTTGGACTTAAAACTACTACGGGAAATTATACTGCTACGGCAACCAATGCAACTACGTTATGCAGTTCCAACATGAGTGGTAGTGCTATAGTTTCCACGGTTACACCTCCTACCGCTTACAATGTAACAGGTGGAGGCGCGTATTGCTCAGGCGGTGCCGGACTTGCCATTGGACTTGCTAATTCAGATATTGGTATTACTTATACCCTAATGAGAGGGGCTACCACTATCCAAAGCCTGTCTGGTAACGGAAGTGCCTTAACTTTTAATAATCAGACGGTAGCTGGAACCTATACTGTTACCGGAACCAATGGGGGTTGTACTGTTTCCATGAATGGAAATGCTACA
>JBJMLY010000637.1:0-2178 GCA_045805025.1 Cytophagaceae bacterium
CGTCAACAGTAACAGGCTGGTTTTTCTAAGATATCGTAGCATTACAAACAGTTTTAGGTTAATTACCGGACTAGATTAAAGGTTCCTTTTTGGGATACTTTGGTACCATCTGTCAACATCCCTGATACCACATATACATATACGCCAATGGGCTGAGGTTTGCCTTTATAAGTTCCATCCCATTTGGCCTGTATATCGTTTGATTCAAATATTTTTTCGCCCCATTGATTAAATACCATCCAGTGTATTGTTTTGGTAACATTACTATACACCATGAAGTAGTCGTTATGCGCATCACCATTTGGAGTAAACGTGTTGGGTACAAAAACGCCATCGGTAAGCGCCTGTCCTTCCGTACTGTCAGAGAGATATTCAGGACAATCGACCCGGGTGCCCAGCGCTTTCACCCACAATGTTATTTTATCAGTAGGCTTGAGGCCGGTAACGGTATGGCTTAAGCCCATAGCGCCCGAGCTGGGTATCGTCCAGTTAAGCTTGTCGCGCGATACGCGGTAACCGGTGGTGTTGGGAACTGCAGTCCAGGCAAACTTGATGATATTGGTCTCTGCATCTTCAACAGTCACTTTGGGTTTGGTAAGAGGGCTGCATATAGTGAATTCAACAGCACCAATATCGGGATTCGTTGAATTCCTGATTGTATTTACCACATCGGTAGTGATGCCTACGTTTGATCCCCTGTTTTCAAACAGGAGTTTGGTAGGTGTAAGATCACCGTTGACTATATCATTATATACCGGGTCAATGTTAATAGAACTGGCATCTTTACGGGTGGCCAGCCAGGCCGTTAGCGTTGGATAGTTAATGGTGCCCATATAACCAATATTGGCGGCGCCACCATTGTTACGTACATAATAGTTATTATAATTGGCTATCAGGTTACTATCCGGAACATTCAGGTATATAGCATATTTCCCGCCAATGCCACCCCGTTTAACAACAAAGCTGTTGTCTTTTACTTCCACGCCTGTAGTAGTAGTACCAAATGCAGCGAATCCCCTGGTATCAAAAACTGAAGAAGGTTTGGCGGTAGAGTCTTCCAGGGAAATAGTATTGTGATAAAATTTTATGTAATCAGAAAAGATGGTATACAATCCATCCTGCACACCATTGCCATTAAAATAGTACATCTCATTATTGGCAACCAGGTGTCCATCTGTCGGGCTGGTAGTAACATTTTTAAAAACTATTCCATCCAACTGCACAACAGATGTTCTTATTTTATCCAGCAAATGGTGGATCCTGTTCCTTGTAATAGTAACCGAATGGTTTTCCTTGTATAAATAGATGCCTGTAAATGGATTAAGGGGAGCGAAAACAGTACGGGTCGGGTGACTGATATCGTTGCTGTCGATCAACAGGTTGCCGGCGCCGGTTACAAATATTCCATAGCCGCAGTTATCTGTTAAAGTATTTTTTCTAATTATATTATTTGTCGATGAAATATCATTTGTTCCAATAGCATAGGATGAACAGGTAATACCATAAAAGCCACCACTTATTGTGTTATTGGTAAACAGGTTGTTATCGCAGAAGCTCCTGAAATTTTCATTTATAGCATCGTCATCCAATGCACACATGGCAATACCTACATATGCAGGATCGGTTGAGGTTTTATTCAGGTTGATGGTACAACGTTTTATGGTGTTGTTATCTGCATCATTCTTTAATTGTATGCCATAACCAAAACCATTTGTTGCACCCTGCACTACCACATTCAAACTATCGAGGGTAATAAATTTCGCGCCATCCAGCTTTATTACTGCGCTTTGTTTTGAATCTGTTGGTAAAAAGGTAATGGTTGCACCATTACCGTTGATAGTAATAGTTTTGGTAGCTGAAGTAGCCAACGCAGGTATGACCAATTGTTCATTATAAGGTCCGCTGCCACTGGCCACATTAAAAATTATATTCCCGCTGAAACCACATGCCAATCCCTTTATAGCATCATTGAAACTATTATAATTAATGCCACTTGTAGGCAGGGCTTTGTTAATGGTATAGGTTCCCCCATTGAGCGGCGATGTAACCAGGATCTTTACTATTGAAGAATATGCTGTAGTGCCACCGCAGGTTACGGCAGCCCGGTAATAGAAAGTGCCGGTTGGCGTGGTTTCAAAATAAGGGGAAACCAGTGCGCCGGAAAGATTTGAGAAAGTA
>JBJMLY010000638.1:0-1843 GCA_045805025.1 Cytophagaceae bacterium
CAGAGCAAAGGAGAAGATCATCAGGGCATCAAACCAGATCGGTATCATGTGTCTGCCTTCGAGGTGAATGAAATCTGTAATGATATAAGGAGCGTTCGGGAAAAAGATCATCCAGAAAAAGCCCGACAGAAAGAGAACAGTCATATTTTTTCTGCTTTTAAAATAACTGGCGTAGCAAAGGTCGGCGCAGCAGAGCGGTATCCATGCCAGGAGAAGATTCCACACTAGGAACAGGTATGTGTAATTGTGGCTGAGGTACACTCTTGCGCAGGTGAGAACCAGGCAGAGGCATGACATAAGCGCCAGCGCCGTGATTGCACGGGATCTTGGTGATTGCTGAATAAGTCGGATCTGTATCATAAAGTGTTTGTTGGATGGTCTGTAGTTGAATAGAGAAAAACGAATAGAGAAGATGCCATGACGCCGTAGAGGTCTGTCATAAAGAACAGAGAAATATTTCCGAAGGGCGAAGGTTCAGCAAAAATCCAGCATATAAGCATGATCAGAAATGGAATGCATGCGATGGGAAATAAGGTGAGATAGCATTCCGACACAGGTTTTCCGGGTACATTTTTTCCAAAAATGCTTGCCGGAATATAGACAAGCCCATATAGCATGCATAAGACTATTAAATTGATGAGCCCGGCTGACAGGACAAACCAGATGTTTCTTTCGATTATATCCAGGAAAAGAATGAACATAAATATCAGAATTGCCAATCCGAAAAGGATGTTCAGAAAAAAAGATGCTGCGATCGCACTTACTTTTTCAAAGCTCATAAGGTCTCCTTGTTAGTTTTAATAGTGCTCAGTGGTTCCTCATTACTGGTATAAAAGGGTTCCAGTTCTTTGTAGATCCTTTGCTTTTCATAACTCCAGGACTGCCAGCCGGAATTTTTCCAGCTGTTTCGGAAATGATCTGTACGTATTTTCAGATCATTGTTTTGCAGGAATGTGCATTTCAGATTTGCCGGATCTTTCCATATATAAGGAAGACTGGCCGGAGCAAGCTCTATCAGATATTGCCGGTCAAGGCGTCTGGAGTATTCAAGGTTATAGATCGTAATGAATAGATCCCAATTAATAAAGCAGGCGCAGATCATGGTGGCATAAAATGCCCAGGCATTCTTTCTGAAAAGGAACCAGTTTGTCTTCAGCGCTATGATCTTGATCAGAGTCGTGACCAGTCCTATGGAGCATAGGAACAGGTAGACATATACTCCGATTCTTTTATAGGTAAGTCCATATTCCGAAATATACATGCCCGTCCTTGCGCCTGTACTGAGGATCAGAACAAGGTTCTGGAATATCCACAGGTAGACCAGAAATCTGAGCAGGGTATTTTTTTCGTAATAGTTCTGGGATCCACGGAAGTAATAAAGGATAATGAGGATTGCCGAAATGATGGAGGTAATGAGCATTCCTGTACCCTGATGCACAAAATCAGAATAACTCATTTTCTCAGGAATCTGAAGCTGAATGATGTAATTAAGATCGACGATGTTTACCATCATAAGCAGGATATTCAGCATCGCCATCAAGACCACTCCCGATAGATTTTCATTGGCTACAGAAAGAAATTTCAGCAGCATGGATTTAGGATTAAGTTCTGAAGGATTAAGATTGTCGGATGCGAGCATGTCTTTGCGGAAGAGCCAGGTTATTTTACGGTGATAGAAAAATCCATATAGAAGTACGAAACCCCATAAGGTAAAGCGCAAAAGCTCCCAGCTGAGGAAGTCCAGGTTAAGCTGTGCAGCAAAGGCATCAAAAGCCGGACTCGCACCACGGTACATGAAAAAGAAAATCAGGGAGATGAGGAAGGGGACAAGTACAATGAAGAA
>JBJMLY010000639.1:0-1930 GCA_045805025.1 Cytophagaceae bacterium
GCAGTCGGTGAGAGGAATGAAGCCCAGTCTGATGATGGTCTTTTTTTCTTTTGGCCCGGCTTTTTCTGCGATGTCCCCGGGTTTAGGCGCTTTGCTTACCGAAGGCAGCAGCGTGAGCATTGCAGCCACCGAGCACGCCATCGAAATTTTACGGAATATATTTTTCATGTTCATAGTCGTATGAGTTAAATGAATTATTGTTTAGGTTGATTGAGAGCATCGACATCTTTTCTCAGAGAGTCGGTGGATTTTGTAAGATCAAGGAGCTTCGTTGTGATTTGAGAAAGAAGATCCGGTCTGATCGTGATCATCAGGTATGCCCAGTTACCAACGTCCTTTTTGTCGATATAAGGGACATCCACAGTGGCCCCCGCAGTCTGAGCGCCCGACCTCTTCAGACGGTCCATGGTTGGAGTGCCCAGCATAAGTCCATAGCCAAATTCCAGACCGATCTGTTTGGTCATGTTATAGTTCAGGACAAAATCGATTTCTGTTCCAAGTCTCCTATTCATGTTCTGAGCTGTGTTCAATTCATCGGCCACGGTATTGCCGGCATAAAACTCATGAAGATCAAGACTCGCGATCATGTTATCTCTAAGTCTGTATTTTGATTTCCAATAGAAATTCAGCAAGCCAGGGGACTTGTTGTTGTTGCCTTTGTATCCGTAAGGATCCGCCACGTAGAAATAGTCCATATAGCCCCAGAATTTGTGCGGTGTACCGTAGAGCGGATCGAATCGATGGTTCACCGCAGTTGTTTGCCTGCTGTTGTTGCCCGATAGGTAATCCACACCCGGACCGGTATTGAATTTCCTGCCGATAGCAAACTGTGTGGACAGGCATGCCATATAGGCATCCATGGTATTGCCCACCTTGTCTTTATTTCCCTGGTAGAAGAACGTCGCGTCCACTTTATGCTTCCTCATAATGGTGGCGAAAATATTTCCCCCCACGGTAATCCGGTCGTTGGTTCCTTTCTGAAAGGTCGGGACCTTGCCGGGCAGGGATGAGAGCGGCTTCTGAAAATCATCTTTGAAAAAGAGGAAAGTCGCTTTCGTAAAAGCAATTTCTTTGGCGATATAAAGAAACTGCATGCTCTTATACATGGTACCAATGAAATTGGAACCTGCAGCGGCTGCGACATTTACGCTGTCAGTGCCAACCTGACTGAAAGGTACTCCCGTATACAGGTTGCCCGTATTTTTCTTTTCACGCTGCTGATTAAAAGCGGCACCCGCATCGACCGTCCAGGTTTTGTGCGAGAATTTGAGCACGGCCGCATCGTGTCTTCTGGCCTGCTGAAGCCAGTTGAGATTTCCGAGCAGACGCTCATCATCATACACAAGCTCCTGACGACCGATCTTCAGCGAAAGATTTTTGATCTTCTTCAGATACGTCGTATCGTTAAAAATAATTTCGCCCCAGCCTTCATGAAGGTAGAGACGGTTGCCATCCATATTTGAAATCGTGGAAGCATCCATGCCCCATACACGCACATCCTGAATGGCTGTAAAAAGCTTCAGGTGATCCATCGTATAGCCTACATTAAGACGTGTGCGCTGCGATGTGAACAGAGAAGGTGTAACATGACTTTCGGGCAAGGTTCCCTGGCCATTACGAAATTCTGTTCTGGTTCTTACCTGAGCTGTCATGGTTAATTGGGCAAATGAGCCTGTATTGAAGAGAAGGAGGATAAAAAGTATCTTCAATAATTTGAATAGGATTCTATTTTTCATTTTCTTTGAGAGTTAGGGATTAAGTAAATTTTATTTATTTAGTCTTCTTGGCTCTGGATAACTGCAATTATTCAGAGCCTTTTTTTATCTGCGTTTTGAAGAGAACACCTCCTTCTTTTTTTGTACATCCAAATGTAAAGAATGAAAAATATAAAACTAAGTATTATTACTTATTTTTATAAGTAATAACCGAA
>JBJMLY010000640.1:0-2525 GCA_045805025.1 Cytophagaceae bacterium
AGCCGCTTAATATACCAAATTAAATGGTAGAGCACCGTTCGTTGGATAAACGGTGGAACTTGACCATTATTTTCTGAATATCTTTTGAGCATTTGAAGGCAACCATGCTCAAGCACGTCACCAAAAAGGCCTTCCTTTTTCCAAGCAGTATCCAATGTGGATGTGCCATCCTCCCTTTTTCTGTAATAATATTTAGCTTTCTCGGCAAATCCTATTGACCCCGTCTTTATGCCGCTGAAATAGTTGGCAACAAAATGTGCATCTTCGAAGTTAGGCTTTATTCTTGCATCAAATTGAATGGAATCTTTAACTATTATTGAGCGCCTAAAGAATGCGGAGTTAACAGAAAGTTGGATATTTTTTCCAGCATCCGATAAGGGAACGATCTGGTTGCCCTTTGAGAACCGGTATTTCAATGGATGGGTGTCTTTAAACTGCTTCTTATCCTCAAAGTAAAAGATGAAATTACAAGATACCAACTGAAGATCCTTTTTTGCGTTTTTCACAAAAAACTGATCCACTTCAAAAAAATAGCTTTGGTCTAGAAAGTCGTCTGGATCGATAAACGTAACCCACTCAGTTTCGATAAAATCGATACCGAAGTTACGGGCCGACGCTTGACCACCATTTTTTTTCTTAAGATACTTTATATTCTCAGGATATTTTTTTTGCCACCGTCTAATAATCTCTGCTGACTCATCGGTCGAGCCGTCGTCAACCAGAATCACCTGGATGTTGCGACGAAAATCAAGGCGTTGCTTCACCAAACTGTTAAAATATTCTTCGAGATATTGGCTTACGTTGTACACAGCGGAAATAACCGTGTATTTTTGGCTCGCGTCGAGTTTCTTGGGAAACTTGCCTTTTATCACTCGCGCTTTATTGGTGAACATGTCCCTCACAAAAAGTTTCGGGTCGCGCAAAAGCTTTTTAAGTTTCTTTTTCATAAATGTTCCGTCTAAATGGTGCCGGAGCTGAGATCTATTTCGTAATAGCGCTGCAGTGCTTTTTGTAGCGAATCTTTTTCCGTTCCTCGATCGTCTACTGCAAAAAAATCATTTGCACAAAAGGAATGAGGCAAAGAAAATGGCTTGGCTTCTAAAAGAATCCGATAATTTCTTTGCGCCGCGGGTGACCGAATATTAAAGTAGTGACAAATATCCCGTTTGAGTGTCGCTTTACCTTGAATATACATAAGCCACGGGACCAGAAAGGATGCCATGTTAAGGTCGTTCACCCCCCTAAACCGATTATTTAGGAAATTTTCTATCGAGGGTCCATATTTTTCCCATGCCAGAAAGTAAACACTTTTTTTCAAGGGAATATATGTGTGTACTAAGGGGCGATCGATTTGGTCATTTAATTCGGTGCCTTTTAATAACTGCGCGGACCGCAAGGAGGCTGATAATGTTGGAGTGATCAAGCCATTCAATTCCATTGCACGCAGGCTTTTTTTGCTTAAAAAGAGGGACGCAAGACCATTACTGCTAAAAAAGTGTTCCGGTGAAAGTGCTTGGGCAACAAATACATCGTCGTTAAAATAGATAAAATTTTCGCAAAGCCCTGGAATCAAATGCAGGTATGCCTCAATTACGTGCGAATTAAAGGTCGGCAGATAATTCCGGGGAATGATCTCTTCGTGATCAATGACGCGTAGCTTTTCATTTGGCACAAGCCAACTTGGGCATTGCTTATCCGTTACAACGTAGATGCAATTCACCCAGGGCATAAATTTTTGGACGCTATATAAAGAATATCGAAGCTCATCATGGTTAGAAAACCGCGCTCTATCAGTTGCATACCTTCCGGTTTCTACGCCGTTAAGTGATTGCGTCGCCTTCTGTTTTTTTTCGAGCCACACTGGGTCATCATCATTTACCCATGTGAACACAACATCTATTTTCAGCGTGTTTTTAATTAATTTCTCGAATTCGATGTCATGACGAACCAATATCCCTTCGTCGTTCTTGGGGCAACCAATTTCGTTTACAACGAGCGGATAACGACTATCGAAATAGTCTCGAAAAAAAACTCCAGGGGAACGTAGAAGTTTTCTAATCTTCTTAATATTTTTCATTGGAAACTGAACAGGGTTTTGATAACTTCGGCTTGGCCGGTTTTATCAGCGCTCTTACCTATCGCAAATGTTAACCAACCTGACTCTCCTATTTGGTGAATCAGCTAACGCATGTGAGTAATCTTTTTTCCCGTTATCTCTTCAGCAATTGTGAGCAATTCCGCCGAGACAACTTTCCTAGCAACAGCAACGAGGTTATTTTCCTGGTTCATTGTCACAGCCCCAACACAACCTTCGCGCTAACCGCGATCTGATAAATAATCTGCGTCATGTCCTTCCAAATCTGCCGCGACTTCACGTCTATCCTCGGCAGCACCAGCACTTCATCACCTGCCCGCAGCGCCTCGGCACCGTTGGCGCTGTAGCTGCCATCGCGATGCGCGACCACGACGCGCGAGTTGTCCGCGTTCTGGGTGTAGCCGCCGGCGCGGCTGATGTAGTCATCCAG
>JBJMLY010000641.1:0-3461 GCA_045805025.1 Cytophagaceae bacterium
GAGATCAAGGTGCAGGGATTTGTAAAAGGTATACTGGCCGACAGTCTTCTGACTATCCCGACATTCCATGTGGATATGAATATCAAGGACGGTTTTTTTAAAATCGACACCCTGCCGACGCCCGTCAAAAATATTCAGATGGATCTGGCTCTTGAGAATCTTTATGGAGATAAGGACAGTCTGGTGCTGGATCTGAAGAATTTTCATCTTGACCTGGGTGCCTATCCGATCCATGGAAGGTTAAAGCTGAATGGTCTGTATACACATAGAATTGATACAGATATTTTCGCCAAGCTGGATCTTGCTGAGCTTGAAAAAATATACCCTATTCACGGACTGGATATGAAAGGTAAAATGAATTTTGAGCTGAAGGCGAAAGGAGATTACCACAACCTGAATAATAAGCTGAGCAAAATACCAGCCTTTAACCTGAACCTGTCGGTTCACAATGGAAGAGTGAAGTACGATAGTTTGCCTTCTTCATTCGATAATATACGATTCCAGCTTGTGGCCAATAATCCAAGCGGCAAGGTGGAAGAAACATCTGTCAGGCTGAATGAAATAGCCCTGGATATGGGCAAGAATCCTATTTCGGGTTACCTGCTGCTGAAAGGCTACGGGAAATATGAGATCGATACGGATATTAAAGCCGATCTTGATCTGGCAGACATGGAAAAGATTCACCCCATTAAGGGAATGTCTTTAAAAGGCTTATTCAGTCTTGATTTTAAAGCCAAAGGTTTCTACGATCATGAAAAGAGGAAATTCCCATCCGTCAATGCGAGGGTACACATTAAGGACGGCTTTCTGAAATCTCCCGATTTTCCCGAGCCCATTGAGAAAATTAATTTATCAGCCACCGCCCGGAACAGCACCGGTGAATATAAAAATACCCGGCTTGATATCGCCGATCTGAGCTACATCCTGGAGGATGAACCCTTCGAGATCAAAGGTACGGTGATGGATCTGGAAAATTATGATTTCGACCTGAAAGTCAAAGGCGCGGTGAACCTGGAAAAGATCACCAAAATTTATCCGGTCGAAGGGGTCAGCCTCAAGGGAATTATCAATACCGATTTTTCCACCAAAGGAAAAGTTTCGGACATTGAAGAAGGGCGTTACCGACGGATAAAATCAGATGGTACCGTTCATATCAGTAATTTTGAAGCCAAAGGCAAATCTTTTCCTGCCCTTGGCATCAGCGATGCAGACCTTTCTTTTACTCCGGATAAGGTTATTCTTCAAAAGTTTATAGGGAAGGCTGGGAAAAGTAAAATCAGCATGACCGGGGACCTCAGCAATTATATGTTCTTTGCTCCGAAAAGGATCCGTAAGCCTGGGGAGCCGCCTTACCAGGGTAAAAAGAATCCGGTGGTGGGAGACCTTGTGCTCATTTGTGATACCCTTGATATGCAGGAATGGCTCAAAGAGGAACAGACGCCGCAGAGCCATGCCGACAGGACTGAGCAGGCGAGTGACAGCTCCGGCAATGCGATTATACGTATTTCGGAAAGGATTGATTTTGTATTTGATTCGAAGATCGATTACCTGATATATAAAGATATCCGCATTAGTAAGATGGATGGGGAAATCAGGATCAAGGATGGGGTAATATCCCTGACAGAAACGGGCTTCAATACCCTGGACGCGAAATTCACCATGACGGGCGACTACGATGCCAGAGATCCGAAGCACCCCTTGTTCGACTACAGCATCGATATCAAGGATCTGGATATCCAACGGGCTTACAAGGAAATGGGGATTGTCCGCGATCTGGCGCCCGCAGCCGCCAATGCCGACGGCAGTTTTTCGATCACCTATAAGCTCAAAGGCGAGTTGGACAAAAATATGCAGGTAAAAACCGAGACGCTGGTAGGTGGTGGAGAGATCAGAATTGCCAATGCCAAAATCAACGGGATGAAAATATTTGAAGAGATCAGCAAGACGGCTAAAAAAGGCGGTATTAAAGATCCTCATTTGAAAGATTTTGTGATGAATACGGAGATCCGTAATAATAAAATATTCATCAAGCCTTTTGCCCTGAAAGTCTCTGGGTTCGAGACGGATATTGAAGGTGTCAGCGATCTGAGCGGTACCATGGCCTATATCTTTAAAATCGAGCTTCTTCCTATCGACAAGCTTAAAATTCCTTTCCATGTTACCGGCACCTACGACGCTCCCAAAGTAGCCATTGGCAAAGGGCATAAGCTACCCGAAGACTAATTCAGACTCTATTCATCTTTATCCGATGACTCGCTTATTTTGTTAACTAATAAGGCAGTGCTTCAGTCATCGGATGAATTCCTCCTCAAAATGATCTCAGGCAGGCAATATTTTCCTGAAAATTTCCATAACCTTTTAAATCTTCCACCTGTTGTTTTAGTATGAGTAAAATACTAACAGCAATATCAATGTTCATCGCGGCGATATTCGGCGATGGGAAGAAGGCACAGGAATATGTCGTGTTTGAAACACATGTGCACGACAGTCTTTTTATAGGAATATATGGCAAAGGGCATGTTCAGCGATTCAGGGATTCTCTTTCTCAGAATATGTCGCTGATGGTTTCGCTGGATAAAGAGGAACAGTATTCCGGACTATACATGGCGCTTAAAAATCCGGTAGACCTTTCCGAAACTTCCTCAAGGTATCTGTCGTTCCGCATAAAAGGTGCCACGGGCAATGAAAATATTTATGTTTCCTTCAAGGATACCTATAAAGAAAAGGAAAAAGGCGATTACGATCTTCAGATAAGCCGTCGTATTGCTGATATGTCAAAAATTACCGATCAATGGCAGGAGATCCACATTCCGCTCGACAGCTTTCCCGTGAAAGGAGAGAACTGGAACCGTAAGCCGGCTAATGGTAAATTGCCGATTACAGGACCTTTTGACTGGAGTGAGGTGAATTCGATTTCCTTTTCAAAGCCGGACAAATCATCTTATACCTTTTACCTGGATGATGTAAAGATCGTCAACAAAAATGAAGAGGTCAGTAAAAATGAAGATTAAGCTCTAGCGGCTCAATTCAATCTTTACTGTCTGTTTTTTGATCTTTTCGTTTCGCAGAAGCCGCACGGCCTCCAAAGCTTTGGTTCTGTTCACGGCAGCATAGGAAGCGAAGTCATGCACTTCGATCAGTCCCAGGTCGTCTTTCGCCAATCCGCCTTTCTGCAGGAGGAGCCCGACGATGTCTACTTTGTTGATCTTGTCTTTTTTACCTCCTCCAATATAAAGCGTTGTCCATTTGGGTGCAGGAGGCAATTTTGATTTTGCCGGAAGTTCAATAAATTCCGGGATCGGGTTCAGGTATTCGGGAAGCCGGTCGTTTTCTGCCAAAAGCAGATAAGCATTTCCGTTGGCATACATGCGGGCCGTTCTTCCGTTCCGGTGAATAAAAGCATCCTCGGTGAGCGGTATCTGGTAGTGAATGACGCTTTGAATTTCGGGTATATCAAGTCC
>JBJMLY010000642.1:0-8062 GCA_045805025.1 Cytophagaceae bacterium
ACGACAACTTTCTTGTCAAGCACCAGGTCATTCTCTTCTCTGAAGGTAAATCTGTCTACGATCTGATTAGTCAGGAAGTTTGTATCACCACCTTCGATGATTTCCACTTTCTGCATCATTTGTCTTACAATCGCCTCGATGTGTTTATCGTTGATCTTTACACCCTGCAATCTGTAAACTTCCTGGATTTCATTTACCAGGTATTCCTGTACGGCAGTCGGGCCTTTAATAGCGAGAATGTCAGAAGGAGTAATCGCTCCATCAGAAAGCGCCATACCGGCTCTCACAAAGTCGTTATCCTGAACCAGGATGTGCTTGGAAAGAGGTACCATGTATTTCTTCTTCACACCGTCTTTAGACTCAATATAGATTTCTCTGTTCCCTCTCTTCACGCCACCGTATGTTACCACACCGTCGATTTCTGAAACTACAGCCGGGTTCGAAGGATTTCTTGCCTCGAAAAGCTCTGTAACTCTTGGAAGACCTCCGGTAATATCGCGGGTCTTTCCGATCGCTCTTGGTATCTTGGCAAGTACCTGCCCGGATTTAACTTTAGCTCCGTTTTCAACTGCAAGGTGAGCGCCTACCGGAATGTTGTAGGTTTTTGAATCACCTTTCTTATAGTGCACCATGATCGCAGGATTTTTTGCTTTATCCTTTGTATCGATGATTACTTTCTCTCTGTGACCTGTCTGCTCGTCGGATTCCTCTCTGAAGGTAATACCTTCTTCGATCGATTCGAATTCAATAGTTCCGTCGAACTCAGACAAGATAACCGCATTGTATGGATCCCAGCTGCAAAGCTCCTCGCCTTTCTTCACTTTCTTTCCTTCCTTCACTTTCAGGAAGGATCCGTAAGGAACGTGACTGCTGATAAGCACTTTATTACTTCCTTCCTCCACGATCTTGATCTCACCGGACCTACCCATTACGATGTTTACTTTTTCACCTTCGTTATCGGTTGTTACGATGGATTTTATCTCATCAAAGAAGATCACTCCATCAAATTTCGCTCTGATGCTTGCATCGACAGCGATATTGGAAGCAGTACCTCCCACGTGGAATGTTCTCAGTGTAAGCTGTGTACCAGGCTCTCCGATTGATTGCGCAGCGATAACACCAACCGCTTCTCCCTTCTGCACCATGTTACCGGTAGACAGGTTTCTTCCGTAGCATTTTCCGCAAACGCCTCTCTTGGTTTCGCAAGTCAGCACAGAGCGAATTTCCACAGATTCGATTGACGATTCATCAATCTTTCTGGCAATCTCTTCAGTAATTTCTCCGCCTGCCTCAAGAATTAACTCGTTGCTGTTCGGATCGAAAATATCATGAACACTTACGCGTCCCAGAATTCTTTCTGATAATGATTCAACGATATCCTCATTGTCTTTCAGCGCTGTTACCATCAGACCTCTTAATGTACCGCAATCAGATTCGTTGATAACAACATCCTGAGCTACGTCCACAAGTCTTCTGGTCAGGTAACCGGCATCCGCTGTTTTAAGAGCTGTATCGGCAAGACCTTTTCTGGCACCGTGTGTGGAGATGAAGTACTCCAATACATCCAGTCCTTCTTTAAAGTTTGAGATGATCGGGTTTTCGATGATCTCACCTACAGAACCCTGAAGGTTCTTTTGCGGCTTGGCCATCAGACCTCTCATACCACCCAGCTGACGTATCTGCTCTCTGGATCCTCTCGCACCTGAGTGCATCATCATATAGATCGAGTTGAATCCCTGATTATCGCTTTCAAGCTGACGCATCAGTGTTTCAGTGATCTGAGAGTTAACCCTCGTCCAGATATCGATTACCTGGTTATATCTTTCGTTGTCGGTGATAAGACCCATCAGGTAGTTGTTCCATACGGCTACCACATCTTTCTTCGCCCCTTCGATCAATCCATTCTTATCATCCGGTACTTTTACGTCAGACAATCCGATTGATAATCCACCTTTAAAGGCCGACTGGAATCCTAATTGTTTGATATCATCCAGGAACTGAGCAGTTCTTGCCATTCCCGCTGCTTTGTGCACCTGAGAAATGATCTGCTGCAGTTTCTTTTTAGTCAGAAGTTCATTAACATAACCTACTTGCTCAGGAACCATCAGGTTAAACAGCACGCGGCCGGCAACCGTTTCGATTACTTTGGTCTTAAGCTTGCCATTTTCATCTTTCACCTGAGTTCTTACCTTGATATGAGCATGCTGAGAAAGTCTTCCCTCGTTTAGAGCAATAACCACTTCCTCTGATCCGTAGAAAATTTTCCCTTCACCCAGTACAGGGCTTTCCTTCGTTCCTTTTCTTCCCTTGGTTACATAGTATAATCCAAGTACCATGTCCTGAGAAGGTACAGTAATTGGCGCGCCGTTAGCAGGGTTAAGAATATTGTGTGATGCAAGCATCAGCATAGAAGCTTCCAGAATTGCCTCATGTCCCAGCGGAACGTGAACGGCCATCTGGTCACCGTCAAAGTCGGCGTTGAACGCAGTACAAACAAGTGGGTGAAGTTGGATCGCTTTTCCTTCGATCAGCTTTGGCTGGAAGGCCTGAATACCTAATCTGTGCAGTGTTGGAGCACGGTTCAGTAGCACAGGGTGTCCTTTCAATACGTTTTCAAGAATATCCCATACTACAGGGTCTTTTCTATCGACGATTTTCTTGGCTGATTTTACCGTCTTCACAATTCCTCTTTCGATCAGCTTTCTGATAATAAATGGTTTGAAAAGCTCTGCAGCCATGTCTTTCGGAAGACCGCACTCATGCAGTTTCAGCTCAGGACCTACCACAATCACAGAACGGCCTGAGTAATCCACTCTCTTTCCAAGAAGGTTTTGACGGAAACGTCCTTGCTTTCCTTTCAGCATATCGCTGAGTGATTTCAGGGCTCTGTTTCCTTCTGCTCTTACTGCATTTACTTTTCTTGAGTTATCGAATAGTGAATCGACAGCTTCCTGAAGCATACGCTTCTCATTTCTGAGGATTACTTCAGGAGCCTTGATTTCAATAAGTCTCTTCAACCTGTTGTTACGAATGATTACCCTTCTGTACAAATCGTTCAGGTCAGACGTTGCAAAACGACCGCCATCCAAAGGTACGAGAGGACGAAGTTCCGGAGGAATCACCGGCACCATCTTAATGATCATCCATTCTGGTTTGTTTTCAATTCTTGTTCTTGCCTCTCTGAATGCTTCGACAACTTTAAGTCTCTTTAAAGCCTCAGCCTTTCTTTGCTGAGAAGTATCATTGGCAGCAGCGTGACGCAGGCTGTAAGAAAGTTCATCCAGCTTAATTCTTGAAAGAAGCATCTCCAAAGATTCAGCGCCCATTTTCGCGATAAATTTATTCGGATCTTCATCGTCCAGCATCTGGTTTTCTCTTGGAAGCTTATCCAGGATATCCAGGTATTCATCCTCGGTAAGGAAGTCAAGGTAATTGATTCCGTCCTCCGCTTTGATCCCCGGTTGAATTACTACATATCTTTCATAATAAATGATCTGATCAAGTTTCTTTGTAGGAAGGCCAAGCAGATAACCGATTTTATTCGGCAGAGATCTGAAATACCAGATGTGAGCGATCGGAACAACCAGCTCAATGTGCCCCATTCTTTCTCTTCTTACCTTCTTCTCGGTAACTTCTACACCGCATCTGTCACAGATAATTCCCTTATACCTGATTCTCTTATATTTTCCGCAGTGACACTCCCAGTCTTTTACCGGACCGAAAATTCTTTCGCAGAACAAACCACCCATTTCGGGTTTGTAAGTTCTGTAATTGATCGTTTCAGGCTGGGTAACTTCTCCGTATGAGCTTTCAAGAATCGACTCAGGGGAAGCAAGACTGATTGTAACTTTGTTAAAGTCCTGATTTAATTTTTTATTTTTTCTGAACGCCATTTTCTAATTTTTTAATGTGCTTATTAGTAATGTGCTAATTATCATAAAATATGGGAGGGCGCTGATCATTAGCATCTCAGCGCCACCCACATCTGTTTAATCTAACGTGATTTCAAGAGCCAGACCTCTCAGTTCATGTACAAGTACATTGAACGATTCAGGGATATTCGGCTTCGGCATATTCTCACCTTTCACGATCGCTTCGTAAGCTTTCGCTCTTCCGATTACGTCGTCTGACTTAACGGTGAGGATTTCCTGAAGAACGTTCGCAGCTCCGAATGCTTCGAGAGCCCAAACTTCCATTTCTCCGAATCTCTGACCTCCGAACTGGGCTTTACCGCCAAGAGGCTGCTGAGTGATGAGTGAGTACGGACCGATAGAACGTGCGTGCATCTTATCATCCACAAGGTGACCGAGCTTCAGCATGTAAATGACGCCGACTGTTACTTTCTGGTCAAATCTATGTCCGGAAAGTCCATCGTACAGATATGTTCTTCCAAGCTCTGGTATGCCTGCGCCTTTCAGCTCAGCAGCTACCTGCTCTTCAGAAGCTCCGTCGAAAATCGGCGTAGCGTATTTCTTGCCGGTCCTTAATCCAGCCCATCCCAGAACGGTTTCATAGATCTGACCAAGGTTCATACGGGAAGGTACACCGAGCGGATTAAGAACGATATCCATTGGAGTTCCGTCTTCCAGGAATGGCATATCCTCGTCACGGACGATTCTTGCTACCACCCCTTTATTTCCGTGGCGTCCCGCCATTTTATCACCCACCTTCAGTTTACGTTTCTTAGCAACATATACCTTAGCAAGCTGTACGATACCTGCAGGAAGCTCATCGCCTACCTCCAGCGTAAATCTTTCTCTCTTGAATCTGCCGGCGATCTCGTTTCTCTTCTTGTTGAAGTTTCTTACAAGATCAATCAGCATTTCGTTCGTTTTCTGGCTGCTTGTCCAGTTTTCGAGGATAAGATCAGAAATCAGGTTTACTTCTTCCTGAACATTATATGTGCTCTCATCCCTGTAAATATTCTTATCCGGGAAGATCGCTTCTGTAATGTTCTTCTTGGCAAACTTAACGCCTTTAGCAAGCACTTCGTCACCGAATCTGTGCTTCACGCCATTGCTCACTTTACCATCAAGAAGGTCAGTCATTTTATCGATCATGATCGCACGAAGACCAAGAAGATCTTTGCTGTATTTAGCCTTCAATGTATCTACCTGCTTCTTGGATTTAGATCTGAGATCTTTATCTTTTTTCGGACGAGAGAACAGCTTGGTGTCAATTACAACGCCTTTCAGAGATGGAGAAGCTTTTAATGAAGCATCTTTCACATCGCCTGCCTTGTCTCCGAAGATCGCTCTTAGAAGTTTTTCTTCCGGAGTCGGGTCTGTTTCTCCCTTAGGAGTGATCTTACCGATCAGAATATCTCCTTCTTTCACTTCAGCTCCTACCCTGATAATTCCGTTCTCGTCAAGGTTCTTAACGGCCTCTTCGCTAACATTTGGAATTTCAGAAGTCAGTTCTTCTTCACCGCGTTTTGTATCTCTTACTTCAAGTTCGAATTCCTCGATGTGGATTGAAGTGAAAATATCATCACGAACTACTTTTTCAGAAATTACAATTGCATCCTCGAAGTTATATCCCTGCCATGGCATGAATGCCACCTGAAGGTTTCTTCCGAGAGCAAGCTCTCCCTGGTTTGTCGCGTATCCTTCGCACAGAGGCTGCCCCTTCACAAGTTTCTCGCCTTTGAAAACGATCGGCTTAAGATTGATGCAGGTATCTTGGTTTGTTCTTCTGAATTTTACAAGGTCATAGGTGATTGTCTCCGTATCGAAGCTAACCATCTGCTCGTCCTTGGTAAGATCATATCTTACAACAATTTTAGTGGCATCTACAAATTCAACAACGCCTCCGCCTTCTGCAAGGATCAGAGCTCTTGAATCAAGGGCCACTCTCTTCTCAAGGCCGGTACCCACGATCGGAGCTTCCGGTTTTAAAAGAGGCACTGCCTGACGCTGCATGTTCGAACCCATCAGGGCACGGTTAGCATCATCATGCTCAAGGAATGGAATCAGTGATGCCGCAACAGAAACGATCTGGTTCGGAGCCACATCCATATATGAAATCTTCTCAGGCTCTACGACAGGGAAGTCACCTTCGTACCTGGCTTTAACGCGGTCGATCATAAAGTTTCCTTTATCATCCACTTCCGCATTTGCCTGAGCGATATTATGAGTGTCTTCTTCCTCAGCTGTGAGGTAGATAACGTTTTCTTTCAGATTTACTTTACCCTTTTCAACTTTGCGGTATGGGGTTTCAATGAAGCCCATGTGATTTACTTTTGCATGCACGCAAAGTGAAGAGATAAGACCGATGTTCGGACCTTCGGGAGTTTCGATAGTACACAGACGACCGTAGTGCGTGTAGTGAACGTCACGAACCTCGAATCCGGCTCTTTCTCTTGAAAGACCGCCTGGGCCGAGTGCCGACATTCTTCTCTTGTGAGTGATTTCCGCAAGAGGATTGGTTTGATCCATGAACTGTGATAACTGATTCGTTCCGAAGAAAGAGTTGATCACGGAAGACAATGTACGGGCATTGATAAGGTCGACTGGTTTGAAGTCTTCGTTATCACGCACATTCATTCTTTCTTTGATGGTACGTGCCATTCTGGCAAGACCGACGCCGAACTGGCTGTATAGCTGCTCGCCTACGGTACGTACACGTCTGTTGCTTAAGTGGTCAATATCATCCACTACTGCTTTGGAGTTGATCAGACCGATCAGGTACTTCACGATACAGATAATATCCTGAGTCGTTAAAACGCGGATGTCGGAAGTGATTTCCAATCCTAATTTTTTATTGATCCTGTATCTTCCTACCTCACCAAGGTCATATCTCTTGTCAGAGAAGAACAGGTTATGGATAATATCGCGGGCTGTCTGTTCGTCAGGAGCCTCGGTATTTCTTAATTGTCTGTAGATCTGCTCTACCGCTTCTTTTTCAGAATTTGAATTGTCTTTCTGAAGCGTATTGTAGATGATTGTGTAGTCGGCAATGTTGATATCCTCTCTGTGCAGGATAATAGATTTAGATCCTGAATCAACGATGGTTTGAATATCCTCTTCCTTGACCACAGAATCTCTTTCCATGAGAACTTCGTTTCTGTCAATAGAAACAACTTCTCCGGTATCCTCATCCACAAAGTCTTCAGTCCATGTGCGAAGAACTCTTGCAGCAAGCTTTCTGCCGATCACTTTTTTAAGAGCCGCTTTATTAGCCTGAATCTCTTCAGAAAGTCCGAACAGATCAAGAATATCTTTATCTGAACCGTAACCGATGGCACGTAACAAAGTAGTAACAGGGAATTTCTTCTTTCTGTCGATGTATGAGAACATCACATTATTAACGTCGGTCGCAAACTCTATCCAGCTTCCCTTGAATGGAATAATTCTGGCAGAATATAATTTCGTTCCGTTGGTATGTTTGCTTTGAGCAAAGAATACCCCTGGTGATCTATGAAGCTGGGAAACAATAACTCTTTCTGCACCATTGATGATGAAAGAGCCTTTTTCAGTCATATAAGGAATATTCCCTAAGAATACTTCTTGTTCTACTGTTTCGAAATCTTCGTTATCCTCATCATTGCATGAGAGGCGCAGCTTCGCTTTAAGCGGTACTGAATAGGTTAAGCCTCTGTCGATGCATTCATCTACCGAATATTTCGGAGGATCGATCATATAATCTATGAATTCAAGAACGAAGTTTTCTCTTGAGTCTGTGATCGGAAAGTTTTCGGAAAATACCTTATACAGGCCTTCCTTTGCTCTATTCTCAGCAGGAGTTTCGAGCTGAAAGAAATCTTTAAATGATTGTAGCTGTACATCGAGGAAATCCGGGTAATCGATTCCTGATTTAATGGATGCAAAACTGATTCTTTCAGAATTTTTATTGTTAGCCAAAGCTTTAGAGTTTTACGTTAATAATAAAATATACTACTGAATCCTGTTTGAGAAAGTATGTGAGAAAATAGCTACAAACAGGAAAAGACCTGACTTTTATGCCAGGCCTTAATCTTGAAAAGGCTGCTGCAAACAGGATAAACCTATTTTAATTCTACTTCAGCGCCAGCCTCTTCAAGTTGTTTCTTCAGTGATTCTGC
>JBJMLY010000643.1:0-2543 GCA_045805025.1 Cytophagaceae bacterium
CGCCATGTTCGATCTGCTGCAGGATGTCGGCTTTACCGTCGGGTACCTGGATCTCTACCAGTCTGTTTTTCTGATCAATGGTGGTGTTGTCGTACTTTATTCCAAAGGCTTCGTAAGCCAGCGCGAGTCCGTGAATGGTTTCCGCCTGCGATTCCACGCGCAGGTCGAAGTCTCCCGCATCGTGCCATCCTCCGCGGTCCAGGCCGGGAACATGTTCGCCGGATTTATATTTGGTGAGGGTGGAAGGTCCCTGCAGATATCCGTCGAAATGATTAGTGTCGGTAGGAGCCATGCGCGCATCGTCCAGGTGACAGGCACCATGCCACACGCGGTAACGTTCGTTTACCCGCATATGACACATCTGTGCAGGTAGAAAATATTCCAGGGTGGGCTGCCATACATGGCGGCGGAACACCTCTTCACCGATCTGAAAAGGTTCTGTCTGATAATTCCCATACCGGACTACATACATGCCCGGTTTTTCAATGCTGCTGAAATCGAGCTGGTAATAATGGTACCTGAGAAATTTTCCCCAGTCCTTTGGAGCGGTCTCAAGCACTTTCTCAAATCCTCCCTGTTCGGATATTCTCAGCAGAGAAGCGCTTCGTTTCATTTCATCATGAATGTCTGTTTCTATAATGGCTACTTTCTGTTGCTTCGGATGATAGCCTACCTGGGAGATCTGCACCACCGGCTCGTATTTCCAGCCTGGCACCGCATCGGGAGTTATCAGCCACTCCACGGCATTTTTTGTGGCGCCTTTAGCGACCAGGGATCTCACCACGAACCAGCCGTTGTTATGTTTGCCTCTGCCGTCGATAAGCTCAAGACCAGTGCCTGTCATATTTTCGATGATCATTCTCTGTGAGTCCGATTCAGGCGCTACCACCAGTTTTTTGCCGGAAGCCATGGGTACAATCTGAAGTTCTCCGTCTTTATCGGTATACATAGGTCCATTGGCCTGCCTGGTAAAAATTCCATAGTGCTGATCCATGTAAAACGATTTTCCAAAAAGGATGCCGGGGAATAATTCAAAGTTGAACCCTACTTTTCCAATCCATGCTTCGGGCAAAGGCTTGTCAAGGTCTACAATGATCCTGAAAGATTTTCCTTCGGGTTTTATTTTTACCACATAGCTGAAATTCAGATCCGGGTAGAGAATAGGGTTAAAGCCTTTTCTGTTTTTATCCTGATCCGGATATTCCATTCGTACACTTATTTCTCCTTTGGCACGATCTACCATGCGCTGTCCGACCTTCGGAACAGGCTGCCATTGTCCTGGCGTAGGCTCCAGCCTGAGGTCTCCGTTGGTAGCTACCCGAAGTCCGTTTTGAATTACGCCGACGCCCCCCTGATGGCTTTCAGGATAAAAGTCGTGGGCCAGCATCACATCGAGTCCTGTCATCTCCAGGTATTCGAGGTCGTTGATGATCAGTTGATCATTTTGTGCGAACGAAGGCACAAAGAAAAAGGAAAGTATCAGAATCTGAGCAATGAATGTTCGCATCTTATAGAATAGTAATGACATATGAATAGTGGATTGTGTTTGCTTTAAAGATCGACCCTATGGTTTATGTCAGTCTGAGCGGAATCGAAGACTTGTATCCTGAATCCAAGGTCAGGGTTATAGCCGACAATGTTTCGACTCCGCTCAACATGACACGGTTCATATTATCCCGCAAAATCATCAAAGGTCTTATCTGTGACCCTGATGATATGATTTCTGATAAATGCGGCGCCTTCGCGGGCTCCGTCTTCCGGGTGCTTCAGGCAGCATTCCCATTCCAGCACGGCCCATCCTGGAAAATCGTATTGGGCCATCTTGCTGAAGATGGATTTAAAATTGATCTGTCCGTCTCCAAGCGACCTGAACCTGCCCGGTCTGTCGAGCCAGTCCTGATATCCGCCATAAACACCCGAACGTCCTGTCGGATTAAACTCGGCATCTTTCACATGAAACATTTTGATGCGTTCATGATAGATATCGATGAATTCAAGATAGTTCATCTGCTGGAGTAGGAAATGGCTTGGATCGTAAAGAATATGGGCAGCGGGATGATTACCGGTGGCAGTCAGAAAGCGTTCAAATGTAATTCCATCATGCAGGTCTTCGCCCGGGTGGATCTCGTAGCACAGATCGACCCCGGCCTTGTCGAATGCATTCAGGATAGGGAGCCATCGTCTGGCAAGCTCTTTAAATCCTTTCTCTACTTGCCCGGCCTGTCTTTGCGGCCATGGATATACCGTATGCCATAATAGAGATCCGGAAAATGTGGCATGTGCTTTTAATCCCAGGTTCCTGCTCGCTATCGCTGCGAATTTAAGTTGCCGAACGGCCCAGGCTCTTCTTTCTTTTTCATTTCCCCGAACCGGTTTGGGTGCGAACGCATCGAACATCGGGTCGTAAGCAGGGTGGGAGGCCAGCAGTTGTCCCTGCAGGTGGGTGGATAATTCAGTGATCACCATGCCGGTTGATTCGACGATGCCTTTAATCTCTTCCGCATAGGTTTTGCTTTCCGCCGCTTTCTGAAGATCGATGCAGC
>JBJMLY010000644.1:0-1618 GCA_045805025.1 Cytophagaceae bacterium
ACTGCTGCCTCCCGTAGGAGTCTGGACCGTGTCTCAGTTCCAGTGTGTCCGATCATCCTCTCAGACCGGATACCTATCGTTGCCTTGGTAGGCTATTACCCCACCAACTAGCTAATAGGCCGCAGGCTCTTCTTTCAGCACGACCTCTTGCGACGGCCGCTTTCTAATTGCTTACTTATGCGGCATTAGCACAGGTTTCCCTGTGTTATTCCCCACTAAAAGGCAGATTACCTACGTGTTACTCACCCGTGCGCCACTTTACTAAGGGTTGCCCCTTTTCACGTTCGACTTGCATGTATTAGGCACGCCGCCAGCGTTCGTTCTGAGCCACAATCAAACTCTCCAAGTATATATTTAAAAATAAAACTTAAAGTTTATTCGAAATAGCTCTAAACATAAAAATCTTGTTACAGATTCTGTTCAAATTTGTTCTAAAACAATAAAGACTTACGTCTCTATGCCGTCTTCCTGTACCGAAGTACTAAAACTTACGGAAGACTAGGCAATTGAACGGGTTCCATTCTCATCTCATCTTGAAACCCGAAGGTCTCAAAATTTTAATCATATTCAAATTTCAAAGAGCAAAAACTTCTATCTGAGAATGAACTCAGCTTTTTGAACTACTTAATTTCGTCGTGAAGTGTTTGGTGATATTACGGATCCACCTCCACTCCGTCAAGCGATTTTCGATATGAATTTAAGAAAAAATTTTGATCGAAAATCGCTTCTAAACAATGTCTTTTTAAGACCTTAGAGGAAACCCTGCCTTTTCAAGTACTTGTATCACTTTTTGTTCAAGATCTTTTATTGTTTCAGCTGCTAATGTTTTTTCCGAATCCTCGAAAACCGTACGAATAGAGACAGCTTTTTGCTCATCATTCATCATAAAAATATCAACGATCGCTTTCGATTTGATTTCTTTTTGCTTCAAAGTCGAAAGTGCAGTGATCACAGAAGCAGCTGGAAGATCTTTTTTCATCACAACTGTGAAATCAGATGATGAAGAAGGATATTTCGGGATCGGCTGATACTTAGTTTTGTCTTTCATCTCTTTAGATTCAAGATCAGTGATATCGATTACGGCAAGAGTAAGGAAACCTTTCATCTTAAAGTTCTTCAGAACAAGAGGATGAACAGTATTGATGGCACCAATGAATTTACCCATGATCTGAATGTTCGTGAACTCATGCGGATGATTTCCATTCCATGAAGGAAGAACTGTATTCTGGAACTTTTCATTCTTAGGGGCGAATACGTAATTGATATTGAGAGTATTCAGTAGCTTCTCTACAACGTTCTCAAGCTCTAAGAAACGAGTCTTATCTTTTGAATACATTCCGATTAGAACTTGCGATCTTTCTTTCTCATAATCAAGGTAACTTCTGCCGATTTCAAAGAATGAAAATTCATCGAAGTGTTTCTGATTATGTGAAGCCACTTCAATTGCAGCAGGAATCATCGAAGGACGCATGCGATCCTGGTCTACAGATAGAGCGTTCACAAGTACCAGATGTTCACTCTTAGAAGGCCACATCGCTTTCTCTAGCAGATCTTTACCAGTTAAAGGATAAGTCATTACCTGAAGGGCCTTCCCTTGTTGAACAAGGAAGTCCTGAAT